>CACIBF010000046.1 GCA_902584815.1 uncultured Pelagibacteraceae bacterium | reverse complement strand
TGTATGCCAGATGAGCTATCGTCTTTTTACACTGAGATTGAAAAAAAATTTGGCGAGCCTGAGTCCTCTGGTTTTCAGTGGAAGCCATCAAGTCTAATAAATATAACTGGAGACAAAGCAAAATCACTTTTTAACCTTCTTGATGACCTCGAAAATGATGAGGATGTTCAACAGGTTTTTTCAAATTTTGACATTGACGATAGTGAAATAGATGATCTTGTTTAAAGATGATCTTGTTTAATTATTAAATATAAATTATTGTTGAGATTAAACATTTTTTGATTCGTTAATATGTCAGGCAAAGCTCCAAAAAGAAAAGGTGATGGGTATGAAAGAGAGCTTGCTAAATATTTTAATGAAAAAGTTTTTGATGGTAGAGATACAGTTCAAAGAGCTCCATTATCAGGTGGAGGAGCTGTTAGATCTTCAGGTGGCAGTGACTTAAAAAATACTCCTTACATTTATGTAGAAGCTAAAAGAACTGAGAAATTTCAAATACATCAATCGATGAAGCAAGTAGAAGAAAATATTAAAATATCTGAATCTAGAGATATCCCAGTTGTAATTACTAGAAGAAATAGAACGGATACTGGTGACTCATTGTGTGTTCTTAAATTAGATGATTTTTTAAGTATTTATAAACTACTAATTGAGAAAGAAGAATAATGACTTTTTTGCCCAAATTAAGACATCTTTACTTTATAATAGTTAACTAGATTTATGGATAATGATTTAATAACTGCTGGCCAAATAAGTGATGAGTTCACACTCATGTCATTATTTTTTAGAGCTGATTTGGTCGTAAAACTTGTAATTTTGATTTTATTCGCTGCTTCAATTTTTTCTTGGACCATCATCATACATAAAATTAGACTCTTTCGATCTCTTAATAAGTTAACAAAATCTTTTGAAGGAATTTTCTGGTCTGGAAAATCTCTTAAATCAATTTCTTTGGATGCTGCCGATATATCAGATAGTCCAATTAGGTCAGTTTTTTTGGATGCTATTGAGGAAGTCGAAAAATCAAAAACGATATCAAGTAAAAACTATGAGAGTGTTTCAAAACGTATTGAACGAGTAATGGATGCATCTATTGATTTAGAAACTGAAAAACTCTCTGAAAACTTTGGCTACTTGGCAACAATTGGATCAACAACTCCTTTCATTGGTTTGTTTGGAACTGTATGGGGCATAATGAATTCATTTCAATCAATAGCTATATCAAGAAATACTTCATTGGCGGTTGTAGCGCCAGGGATTGCAGAGGCTTTATTTGCAACAGCATTAGGTTTGTTAGCGGCAATACCTGCGGTAATTGCGTATAATATTTTCACAAATCAAGTGAATGATCAAAATGCAAAGATGTATAGATTTAAGGAACATTTTTCAATTATTTTTTCAAGAAGCATAAGCTCAAAGAACGAAAGTTAAAAGTTTTTGTGGCTAGAAAAATAAAATCCAAGCCATTTAGTGAGATTAACGTAACTCCATTTGTTGATGTCATGCTTGTTCTATTAATAATTTTTATGGTAACAGCTCCTCTACTTACAGTTGGAGTTCAGGTTGATTTACCTGAGAGTAATGCTGACTCAATTCAAACAAATGATGAGCCACTCGAGATTACTATATCAAAAAATGGAGATATTTTTATTCAAGAAACAGAAATCGAATTAAAAGAACTTGTGCCAAAGTTGACAGCTATTACAAATAACAAACTTGATACAAAAATATATGTAAGAGGAGATGCAATCATTGATTATGGAAGAGTAATGCGAGTACTAGGTGAGTTATCAGGATCTGGTTTTACAAAAGTTGCTCTAATCACAAAACCTCTTATTGAATAACATTTAATGCTTAAATATTATGAGATCTTCAATTTTAAGTTCAATAGTACTTCATTTAGCTATTATGATGATGGCAATTGTATCTTTACCTATATTTAATAATCCTGATTTAGAGATTCCACCTATTGTTCAAGTTGAATTAATTGAAATTTCAGAAAAAACCAATGTTCCAAAAGTCAGCAAAAAAAAAGATAAAAAAGAAGAAAAGAAAATAGAAGAAAAAGAGGTTGAAAAGATTAATCAGCCAGTTATGAAACCGAAGGTTGAAAAATCAAAAGAAAAAGTAAAAGATGCATCTGATAAAGACGAGATTGTT
>CACIBF010000045.1 GCA_902584815.1 uncultured Pelagibacteraceae bacterium | reverse complement strand
AATGACTGATCAAAGAAACATTATTGCAGATACTATTTCTGAAGCATCTATAGAAGGCCATCCTGATGTTAATCAAATATATCTCAAGGCCTTTGAAAAAGATAAAAATATTAGCATAGCTACTGTTTATCGAACAGTTAAATTATTTGAAGAATATGGAGCCATTGAAAAACATGATTTCAAAGATGGTAAGGCAAGATATGAAACAGTTACGGATATTCATCATGACCATCTTATAGATATAGATTCAGGAGAAGTTATAGAGTTTTCAAATGATGAAATTGAAGAACTACAAATGACCATGGCAAAAAAATTAGGTTATGAATTAGTTGACCATCGATTGGAATTGTACGGAAAAAAAATAAAAAAATAAATGGGAATAATTAGATCTATATTTCTAATTATCATTGTTAGTGTTCTTATTATCTTAATACTTCCAATCCAATTACTCATAAATTTAACAAATCTTAAAATTAAATATAAAATTCCAAAATTATTTTTAAAAATTGTAAGCTCTGTTATTGGTATAAAAATAAGATCTATAAATTTAATAAATGAAAATAAAAATAAGTATGGAGTTTTATATGTATCTAACCACGTATCATGGATGGATATTTTGTGTTTAGGGTCTTTGTTAGATGCTCAATTTATAGCCAAGAAAGAAGTTGCTGAAATGGGATTATTTGGATTTTTAGCAAAGCTTAATCATACTTTCTTTATTGATAATACAAATCAGAGAAAGTCTTTTTCTTATAATGAAATCATACAAGCTAAATTATTAAAAAAACAAAACTTAATTCTTTTTCCTGAGGGAACAACCTCTGATGGAAATAGTGTAAGATCTTTTAAATCTTCATTTTTTGAGTCAACAAATTTACCAAAATATTATCCTGAAAAAGAGAATGACTTCATTGATGTGTGCCCTATTTCTTTATGTTATAAAGATAAAAATAATCTACCAATGGGTATTTTTTATAGAAGATATGTAGCATGGCAAGGGGATTATCCTCTATTAAGACTTATGAAGATTTTTTTATTATCAGGTCCAGTTTCAATCGATATTACAATTCATAAGTCTGTAGATTTATCTAGTTTTAAAAATAGAAAAGAACTATCTAATTATTGTCAAAATACAATTCAAAATACAATTACAAAAGAGCTGATGGTATAATGAAAGAACAGTCATTTCATGTAAAGTCTTACGGATGTCAGATGAATGTATACGATAGTGAGAAAATTACATCTTTTTTAACGAAAGAAGGAATGGTTGAAAATAACGATATTTATTCTGCGGATATAGTAATTTTTAATACTTGTAATATTAGAGAAAAAGCCGCACAAAAAGTTTATTCAGATATTGGTAGAGTTGTAAAAAAAAATAACGATAAAGTTATTGCAGTTGTAGGATGTGTTGCGCAAGCAGAAAATTTTGAAATGTTTAATAGAAGTAGTGATATTGATATTATTTTAGGTCCACAAAGTTATCATTTGTTACCAAAAATGATTGAAGATGTTAAACCTAATTATAAACAATTAAATACTGATTTTATAATTAATGAAAAATTTGATTATTTAAGTGAGGAAAGGAAGATAAAAGGAATTTCATCTTTTGTTACAATTCAAGAAGGGTGCGATAAATTTTGTGCCTTTTGTGTCGTGCCATTTACGAGAGGACCTGAATATTCAAGAAGTATCCAAGATATTAAATTAGAGGTACTGCAGCTGACTAAACAAGGGGCAAGAGAAATTGTTTTATTAGGACAAAATGTGAATGCATATAATTCAGAAATAAATGAGAATAAAAATAAATTGAGTGATTTAATTTATGAATTAAGTGAGATTACAGATTTAAGGAGAATTCGATACACAACTTCTCATCCTATTAACATGACAGATGATTTAATTAAATCTCACAAGGATAATGATAAACTAATGCCTTTTTTACACTTACCTGTTCAGTCAGGTTCTAATAATATTTTAAAAAAAATGAATAGAAAATATTCAGTCGAATTTTATAAGGAAGTAATTTTAAAATTAAAAGAAGCAAAGCCAAATATTCAAATTTCATCAGATTTTATTATAGGTTTTCCAGAAGAGACTAATAAAGATTTTGAAGAAACCTTAAAATTGATCGATGAAATTGAATTTACACAATCTTATTCTTTTATTTATAGTGAAAGACCTGGGACAAAAGCAGCTTCTATTAATGATGAATTATCGAACTCAGAAAAAACAGAGAGATTAAAAATACTTCAATCACGGCTTCAAGAAATACAATTTAATTTTAATGAAACTTTTAATAATAAATTCGTTAAAGTTCTTATAGAAAATAAAAGCGCAAGTAATCCAGAGTATTTTTTTGGAAGGACACCATATATGCAGTCAGTTTATAT
>CACIBF010000044.1 GCA_902584815.1 uncultured Pelagibacteraceae bacterium | reverse complement strand
GCTGACAAATCTGACTCAAGATTATTAGTAAGAATCAACTATGCAACAGCATCAGAAGTTGTGAAAATTAATGATGAAATTATTAAGTGGATAAACTCAAATATGGGACCATACAAAACTGACGGTTTAGCAGGCATACCTGTTATGTTTTCATATTTAAACCAACAAAACTCCATGGGTCTTATGACAGGATTAGTCTTCTCATTTACTTTTATTGTAATTCTTATTGGATTTGCACTGAGAAGTTTCAAGTACGGTCTTATAAGCATTATTCCAAATATTGTTCCATTTATTTTAGGATTTGGAATTATTGGAGCATTAACTTCAGGAATGATTCAAGGCCCACATCAAACATCAGTATTAATATCTATAGGACTAGTCGTTGATGCAACTATTCATTTTTTAACAAAATATAAAAAAGCAATAGCATTAGGTTTATCTCCTCAAGATTCAATTCAATATTGCTTCAAATACGTTGGTTATCCGATAATTATTGCGTCCATATGTTTATTTATTGGCTTTTTATTCTTAACTCAGTCGATCTTTATATCTAATTATATTATCGGAGGAATGTGTGCTTTAATTATTGCTATTGCACTTTTGGTAGATTTACTTTTATTACCAGCATTGCTATTAATATCATCTAGAAAAGTCTAATATACCCTATGCTAAAAAAATTATTCACTTTCATATTTATTTTACTGTTACCTTCTTTTTCACTTGCTGAAACCCCTGAGGAAAAAGGTAAAAATATTGCAAAAAAATCCTATGAAAATACGAGAGGGTTTGTAGATAGTGAGTCAGATCAAATTATGATTCTTATTGATCCTCAAGGAAATAAAGTTGAAAGAGAAATTTCAGGTAAAACATTAGAAAATCTTCTAATTTCTTTAAATACGCTGGATCAGTAATACCGTCTGATTGATCTGTTTTTATATCTGCAAAAAGAAAAAAAGAGCTTCCAAATTCTTTATCGACTACATCCTTTACTTCTAGCCATGAGGGTACTCGATCAAAATAATTATCCCACTTTTCATCAAAGTATAGATTCGCTAAAAAACTAAATAGGACTATTGATATTGTTCCCATAGTTATTAAGAGAGTATATTTAAAATTAAATATAAATGTTCCCAGGCGTTCTAAAGCACCAAGAATTATAACTGACTTTACTTTAGATTTAATTGGTAAGAGTGAAAATAAAATAGGCAGCAATGTAACAGAAAGAATGAAGCTATAAGCAGAACCTACTACAACAGTATTCGCCATTTCTGAAAAAGCAGGAATTTTACCTAAGTTAACTCCTCCCATTCCAATAGCAGTTGTTAAGCTCGTCAAGAAAACAGGAACAAAATTAATCTTCATACTTTCAACAACAGCTTGATTTCGACTCATGCCTTCTGACATGTTTGTCATAGCGATTGAAATTATGTGTATCGAATGAGCCAGAGCAATAGTTAAGATAATAATTGGAGCAATAATTAGTGGAGGATTAACATCAAATCCAAACCAACCTGCTGACCCCATTGACGGCAAAATAGAAAGAATAATAACAAAGATCGTAATTAAAGAGGCAAGAATAGATCTTAATAAAATATAACTTAATATAAATATTAGGATTACAAAAATTGGATACATTGTTTGAGCATCTCGTTCTGCAGTGGTCTGAAAATTATGTGCATACTGAACAGTTCCTGCGATACCAACGAAAATGTCAGGATACTTTTCTTCAAAATATTCTTTCTGCTCTTTAGCAAACTCCATCGGTTCAGTAAAAGTAACATCTTCTGGCATTTCTAGATAAATGTTAACAAGACTAGCTTTCGAATTTTCAGAGAGGATAAAATGAACAACATTATCTTCCTTTAATGCTAAGCTCTTTAGATTACTCAGGTCATCTTCAGTGAGACTATCAATATTAGTTATGAAATCTCCAATATCTATATCATCGCCATTTACTTTTGTGTATTGGTGATTTGTTATGGACTCTACTCTCGATGAATAAGGTGTTTGCCAAGAATTATTAGTAAGTTCATCAATTAATAATAATACATCCTTCTGGAATATATCACCTTCATCAGCTTTAATTGCATATGTTAATACATCTATCTTTCCATACTTTTCCTCTAGATTTGTAATGTTTTTGTAGTGCGTAAACTCATTTTCGACAAAACCCCTGTAACCAGAAGGAGTCTCTAAAAAACGCATCCCAGAAGAAATTAAAAAAATTAATATAGACAATAGAAATATAGATTTGAACCTATGGGATATCAAAAGAGTTGTATATTTTTCTATATAAGAATCTATGTTCATAAAATGGAAAATACTCTTTAATCATTTAAAAGAAAGTATGATTTCTAATGATAATCAAGATATTTAATCAGTCTTTTTTCATTAATCTTAGAGTCACTGAATAGCATGGTGCCCCTAGCTGGTTACGCTCCAGCGGCTGATCATTACCAATGACCT
>CACIBF010000043.1 GCA_902584815.1 uncultured Pelagibacteraceae bacterium | reverse complement strand
ATAAAATTGAAATATTAAGAATAGCTGAAACAGTGGCACAGGAAAAAATGATCGATAAAGAGATTGTTTTAGCTGCTTTAGAAGAAGCTATTGTTAAAGCTGCAAAGACTAGCTATGGGGAGGAAAATGAAGTAATTGCAGAAATAAATCCTGAAAATGGTGAAATACTTCTGTCAAGAAAATTATTAGTAGTAACAGATGTTAAAAATAAATTCCTTGAAATAGATTTAAAATCTGCAAAAAAAATAAATGCTGCTGCAGAAATAGACGATGAACTTTTAGATCCTCTGCCTCCATTAGATTTTGGAAGGGTTGCTGCACAATCAGCTAAACAGGTTATTACTTCGAAAGTTAGAGAGGCTGAAAGAGAACGTCAATATCTTGAATATAAAGATAGAATTGGTGAAGTGGTTAATGGAATAGTTAAAAGGGCTGAGTTTGGCAATATAATTTTAGACTTAGGTAAAGCGGAAGGGGTTATTAGAAAAGATCAGACTATCCCAAGAGAAAATCTTAGAAATGGAGATAGGATAAAGGCATATATATATGATGTAAGATCTGAGGTTAAAGGACCTCAAATATTTTTATCAAGGTCGCACCCTCAGTTTATGGCGAAGTTATTTACACAAGAAGTGCCAGAAATTTATGATGGAATAATAAACATTAAAAGTGTTGCCAGAGATGCTGGTAGTCGTGCAAAAATTGCAGTTCATACTGAAGATGGGGCAATAGATCCTGTAGGTGCTTGTGTTGGAATGAGAGGAAGTAGAGTCCAAGCTGTTGTAAACGAACTACAAGGTGAAAAAATTGATATCATAAAATGGTCACCAGATATTGCTAATCTTGCAATATCTTCTCTTTCACCAGCTGAAGTTTTAAAAGTAGTAATGGACGAAGATCAGAATAAAATTGAAGTTGTTGTTTCGGAAGCTCATTTAAGCCTAGCTATAGGTAGAAGAGGCCAGAACGTTAAGCTTGCAACTGAATTAACTGGTTGGGAAATTGATATTCTTACAGAAGACGAAGACTCTGCAAAAAGACAACAAGATTTTAATGAAAAAACAAGAAATTTCGTTGATCTTTTAGACGTTGATGAGACATTGTCGCAGCTTTTAGTTAGCGAAGGGTTTAGTTCTGTAGAAGAAATAGTTGAAGCAGATAAGGATGAATTAATGTCAATTGAAGGTTTTGATGAAGACATAGTTTTGGAATTAATTGAAAGATCAGAAAAATCAATTGAAAGAGTTGAAAAAGAAAATATTGAAATCTTAAACAGTTTAAATGTTGACGAATCTCTTATGAATTTTAACTTCTTAAATAAATCAATGCTTGTGAAGCTTGCTCAAAATGAAATTAAAAACCTTGATGATTTTGCAGGGCTTACGACCGATGATCTTTTGGGTTATTATGAAGATAGGCATGATAAGAATTCTAAAGTTCAAGGTATTCTCGAAGAATTTAACCTTACTAAAGATGAGGGTGATCAATTAATTTTAGAAGCTAGAAAAATATGGCTTGATAAATAATAGAGTGGTTAAAAAATGTCGGACGCAAAAGATACCAAAAAGAAAAAAACATTAAGTTTAAAGCTTGGAGCTAAACCATCGATTCCCCAATCCAATTCATTTGAGGCTGGCAAGACAGTAGTTGTTGCAAAAAAAAGAGTAAGAAAATCAGTTAATTCAGATAAACAAGTCAGTGCTTCACCTAAGACTACATCAGATAGTAAAACAACAAATATTGAGGTCAAGTCTCAGTCTTCAACTCAAGAATCTAAGAAGTCTAGAACAGTTTTAAAACCTTTATCCAAAGATCAACAAAAGGCTTTAATTAAAGCTAAGTCTGAAAAAGAACAAAATGATGCAATTAATAAAATACGAGGAATAAAAAAAGATGTTCAAGAAAAAAATGTTGAAGAAGAAAATAAAGATATTTCTTTAGAAAAAAATATAGATGAGCAAATAGAGCAAAAAGAATCACTTTCTAAAAAAAGTTCCAATTTCAAGAAAAATGAACCTGAAGAAGAAAAAAAATCTCCTCCACAATCATTTGGCAGGAAAAAATTTAGAGAGAGAAAAGTTACAATAGTTACAGCCCTATCAGGGTCAGATGAAAGAACGAGAAGTTTAGCAGCTTACAAAAGAGCAAAACAAAAACTCAAAAAAAATACAGATAAAGTAGAGCCACAGGCTAAAATAATTAGAGAAGTTAATATCCCTGAGCATATTACAGTAAAAGAGCTCGCTAATAGAATGAGTGAAAAATCGGGTGACGTAATTAAATCACTTATGAAAATGGGAATGATGGCGACCATAAACGAAAGTTTAGATGCTGATACAGCCGAGTTATTGGTAACAGAGTTTGGCCATAAGTTTGTTCGTGAAAATATCGAAGATGTTGAAAAAGATCTTATCGCTAGTGATCAACAGGCCGTGAAAGATAAAATCAGACCTCCTATTGTTACTATTATGGGGCATGTTGATCATGGAAAAACTTCACTATTAGACTATATACGAAAGTCAAATGTAGTTTCAGGTGAAAGTGGTGGAATTACACAACACATCGGTGCTTATCAAGTTAATCACGATGGTAAAAAAATTACATTCATTGACACGCCAGGTCACGCAGCTTTTACGGAAATGCGTGCCAGAGGAGCAAACGTAACTGACATCGTTATTTTAATAGTTGCCGCAGATGATGGAGTAATGCCACAAACAAAAGAAGCTATTTCGCACGCTAAATCTGCAAATGTTCCAATTATTGTTGCAATTAATAAATGTGACAAACCTGAATCAAATCCTCAAAAGATAAAGGAACAACTTCTTTCTGAAGAAATTATAGTTGAAGAATTGTCAGGAGATATTCAGTGTATAGAGGTATCTGCTCAAAGTGGTCAGAATATAGA
>CACIBF010000042.1 GCA_902584815.1 uncultured Pelagibacteraceae bacterium | reverse complement strand
TCTCAAGTTGAAAAAATTGATGTTGTCATTACTGAAACTGAAAAAGAAGCCCTATTGCTTGAAGCAAATTTAATTAAAAAAATAAAACCGCAATACAATATCCTTCTAAGAGATGATAAATCTTTCCCATATATCTTGATTAATTATGAACATGACTATCCTCAAATAAAAAAACACAGAGGTAAGCAAAGTATTAAAGGGAAGTATTTTGGCCCTTTTGCAACTATTTCATCTCTCGATTATACTTTAAAAATACTTCAAAAAGTTTTCTTATTAAGATCATGTGAAGATACTATATTTGAAAATCGAACAAAACCCTGTCTGCTTTATCAGATTGAAAGATGTAGTGGACCTTGCGTTGATTACACAATAAATAAAGAAGATTACTTGGAGTCTGTTAAAAGTGCAGAGGATTTTCTCTCAGGTAAACATAGTAATTTACAAGAAGAGCTATCAAAAAAAATGGAAAGTGAGAGTAATAGCCTTAATTTTGAAAAAGCAGCAAGTTATCGAGATAAAATTGTTGCGCTAACACAAATACAAAGCCAGCAAAATATTAATTTAAAGGATATAAAAAATACAGATGTAATCTCAATCGCACGACAGGGCAATAAATCTTGTATTCAAGTTTTTATATATAGATCAGGTCAAAATTGGGGTAACCGATCTTATTTTCCAAAACACAGTGATGAGGATCAAACATCAGAAATATTAGAGAGATTTATAGTAGATTTTTATACAAAGTATAGCCCACCACGTGAGGTATTAATCAATCATGCTTTGAACGATGAGAATCTGATTGTTTCCTCCTTATGCTCAATTTATGACTTTAAAACTAAATTCAATGTTCCTATTAAGGGAAAGAAACTTGATATTGTTAAATATGCAGATAGAAATTCTCAAATTTCACTTAAAAATTATATAGCTCAAAAACTTAGCGACTCTAAAAACCTTGAATCACTTAGAGATACGCTGGGAATTACAAAAAAGATTGATCGTATTGAAGCTTATGACAATAGTCATTTATTTGGAAAAAATGCGGTTGGAGCTATGATTGTATATACAAGCGAAGGATTTGACAAAAAGAGTTACCGAAAATTTAATATAGACTCAAATAAAGTTAAATTAAGTGATGATTATGGAATGATGAGACATGTACTTAGCCGTCGATTTAGCAATGAAGCAATAAAGAACAGTAAAAAATACAATACTCTCCCAGATATAATTGTTATTGATGGAGGAAAAGGCCACTATGATATTGCTAGAAAGATATTAGACGAGAACGGTCTTGAAAGTATTAGTGTGTTATCGATTTTTAAAGGTGAAGGACGCAGAGAGACATTAGATCAGATAATTTATAATAATAAGAAGGGCTTTATTGAAAAGGATACACCGTCATTTTTCTTTATCCAAAGACTTAGAGATGAGTCTCATAGATTTGCCTTAGGAGCCCATAAAGCAAAGCGTAAGAGAGATATGAAATCATCAGAATTAGAAGCCATTGATGGACTAGGCCGAATAAAAAGAAAGCTTCTCTTGAATCATTTTGGGTCAGTTCCGCACATAAAAAATGCATCGCCTCAAGATCTAATGAAAGTTAAAGGAATTCATAAAGGGCTTGCTCAAAAAATATATGACTTTTTTAGGAACTAATGAAAAATCTTCCTAATATACTCACTTTATCGAGAGTTATATTTTTGCCACTTTTACTATTCATGATTTTATCATCAAATTTTCAATTGAATATGTATTCTGTAGTATTATTCATAGCTATTTCATTCACTGATTTTCTTGATGGGTTTATTGCAAGAAATCAAGGTAGTACCTCTGATTTTGGTAAAATGCTTGATCCTATTGCTGATAAATTATTAGTTGTAGGTGTTCTTACATCACTGATGATTACAGGTACAATTGAGGACCTACATATTGTTCCAGCATTATTAATTATTTCTAGAGAAATATTTATTTCAGGGCTTCGTGAATTTGCTGCGAATAGCAAACTTGAGAATACGATTGAAGTCTCCAATATTAGTAAAATAAAAACAGCACTTCAAATGATAAGCTTAACACTAATTCTACTAAGTATCTCATTTCAAAATTCAATAGTTATACTCAATATTGGAATTATTCTACTTTGGGCATCAATGATACTTACACTAATTAGTGGTTTCAAATATTATCGAACAATTTTTAATTAAGATCTTACAAGATCATGAAATTCTTGCATGAATTTAAATGTCTGAGTATTTTCACCAGTCTGAAACAGATTTTCGTCTATTGATTGAATTGGCGTAACTTCAGCCGCGGTCCCTGTTAAAAAAGCTTCATCATAGTTTGAAACTTCCTCAGGTTTTATGTATTTCTCTATAACTTTAAAGCCATTCATAGAAACCATTTCAATTACTGTTTGGCGAGTTATTCCGTTTAAAAAACAATCTGGAATTGGAGTATGTATCTCTTTATCTTTTAAAAAAAATATGTTTGCTCCTGTACCTTCAGCAACATAGCCACGATAATCTAACATTAAAGCATCATTATAACCTTTATTTTCTGCAAACTCTTTAGACATTGTACAAATAACATATGGCCCAGATGCTTTAGCTTCGCATGGCGCTGTATCAGGAGAAGGCCTTTTCCAAGGAGATGTAATTAGTTTCAAGCCTGCTTTTCTATCTTCTATTTTAAAATAGGATGCCCAATCATCCCATACTGCGATTGCAACATTTATGTCAGCGTTTGAAGTTGACAGCCCCATCTGCTGACTGCCCCTCCAAGCAATGGGCCTAACATAGCAGTCACTTAAAGCCATTTTACTAATCAGTTCATCTTTAGCTTTGTTAATCTCACCTTCACTATAAGGTATCTTAATGCCTACTATTTCAGCAGATTTAAATAATCTCTTTGTGTGTTCTTCAGACTTAAAAATTTTACCATTATAAGCCCTCTCACCTTCAAAAACAGCACTAGCATAATGCATTCCTTGAGTGATTATATGGCACTTAGCATCATTCCAATCAATGAACTTCCCATTCATC
>CACIBF010000041.1 GCA_902584815.1 uncultured Pelagibacteraceae bacterium | reverse complement strand
AAAGTTTCAAAATAGAGTTATGGTTGCCTTTCCTTTGATCAATCACCATGTCAGCTTGACCAAAGCGCTTCATCACTTCTAGATATTTATGGCTCCAACCAATTACCAAAACAGGAATACCCAAACTCAGTGCAGCCACCATGGCATGAAATCTTGATACCAAATGAGTGTCGCATAAACTAATAATCTGATGTATCTGCGCTGCATTAAGAGAGCCGGAGAATTTTAAAAGTTTATCTTTTGTTACTGATGACAGTTTGTTCCTAATATCATTTAAGAGGGGAAGGTCATTGTTGTGCATTTTATCCATATCATCACCACGCGTAGCATTGGGGTATAGAGCCACTACATAACCCTTACGGACCAAGTCATTGATCAGATTGGCGATGCTCTGAACATAATCCCAACCATTAGCGTGAGCATGTTTAGCCACAACTATACTTGGACAGACTCCTACTACCAATCTTCCATCGGCACGTAGTCTTTTCAGTTTGACAAGTTCTTTTTCTATAACCTGGTCGGTTAGACTCAAACAATATTCAGGTTTAAATAGAAACGCAATGTCATCGGCGCGTTCATAATTCAAATTTGATCCAAGTAGCTCTTGGAGATAAGCGTGCGTAAGATCACCCCTAGTGAATATTTGCTCACAATTTTCTAAGAACTTTCGTGCTGCAAGACGATTCAAAATCCCACCAAACGGTCCTAAAGCTTGAGCGAATTTTATCACTGGCACTCCCAACAGCATTGCTGGTAAAATCGTAGCAATGTTGAAAGGCAAAAACTTGTTGCGACCTGCTACAAACGATACACCAGCTAGGCATATCAATAGCTTTGATCGAGACAAGGCTCTAACAGATTGTGGGAGAAAACCTGTAATAGCCTTGAGTTGAAGTATAACTAAAAGACGATAAAGAAATGCACAAGGTAAAAGTACTAATACTAGATAAACAGGCTTAGATGAATAGATCATAACATCGGTATTACTGACAAGCGTTGCATCTTGGCTTGGGTAGTAGCTGAAAACATTAAATTTAACAGAGCCCTCATATCTATTATTGATTTCAGCCATAGTGGTACTTAACATAGCTTCTGCACCACGATTACCATAAAAAGTTGCTGCAATAATTGATATCTCTTTCATTTCAAAGACTCCAATGCTTTCTTAAAATAAAGAGCAACTTTAAGCATTGGCCTAGGTATAATAAAAATTAGTTTTTGTCCCCAAGACTTTTCGGCTAGTCGCATATTTGCAATAGTCATAAAAGCATTGAAATAAGCATGCAATGCGACTGGCTCATTAACAGTATCCTTGAGCTTAAGGCCAAAAAGTCGACCAACTCGTGCTCGGGCTGTAACGTTGTAGTGACTTGGTCCAATTCGTGACTGACCATCCATTATGTCTCGAATATCAATATCTTCACTCATAATTCTTTTAGCGTCTAAGGCTGATCGAAAAAGCTTTTCTCCAAATTCAGAACGAACAACGAGGCTGCTCTTTTTTATGGGGTCCTTTCTTAACCTAAATAACCAAATATCCCCAATCGAAATATCTGCGTGATATCCGTAATGATCGCTACAAGCCATGCACTTGCGCTCACAAAAGAAAAATAGGTTTTGGTAATCATTAAAAAACTTACTGGGCTTACTAATGGTTGTTCCATTTTCAAAATCTGCTTTCAATCTACCACGCCAGTGACCAACTCTAAATTTGTAGTCCTTCAACTTCTGTCCAGTCTCTCGCTCAAGCTGAGAGGTTATTTCGTCGACTAGCCCTGTTCTAGAATTATGACCGCAGAATAATGCAATAGTCAGCACAACTTTGTTTGCGAGTGCTGGTTCTTTATCACAACGATGACGTAAAGCTGAAATATCACAGGGCAATCCTACCACAGCAACCCTACCTTTAAATGAACGAAGCAAGGGAAGAACTTCTTGTAAAAATCTCGTTTCAACGTATTTACTTCCTTGTGCTTCAAGTACTTCATCAACTGTGGTGACTATTTCAAGTTTTGCACGTACTTTTCCATCTACTAGCACCGTCTTGCAAACCACTATTCCATCAAAAATACTGGAGCGCAGACCATGAATAAGTAGCGAACTTGTAACCCCGCCAGAGGCAGCGTTTCGACGAATTAATGAGTCTGTTGCATGGGCAAGATAAGACGCTTTATAGCTACCAACATATTTTTGGATTTTCTCATCTGACCACTCTTTCTTTAGTACTCGATCAATAAAATTTCCTAACACAACAGTAACTTCAATTTAGTTGTTGCTATCATGTGAAAACATTTATTCTCCAATAATTTTTTATTTGTGACCAGGCAATCAGAATAACGAGAGATAAAGACATAGTAGCAATAAGATTTATATTTTAAGTGCTATTATATTTGACTTTTTTGATAGAAACATTCTCATAATTTACAACTTACATTGATAAATTAAAAGCAATTTATCATGTTCAGGGTACATTTAATCTGGAATTTAATAATGCAGATTATATTCAAAAAAATTTGGTAATTGTTACCAATTTTAATAAATGAAAAATTATTTATATTTATTTTTTAAATAAAATTTTATTAATCTTGTAGGTCTTTTCTTCGAGTATTTGTCTGATTGTAGAAATTTTATCAGCAAGTATCGCTGCTAAAAATGATATGAACCCACTTGTAAGCAAAATTGCTGACAATATAAGCGATTGAACGTTACCAGCACCATCATTTATGGACATTAAATAAATGTATCTAAGGCCTAATAAAAAACCAGCACTAAATAAAACTAAACCAGTATAAAAAATTGTTTGGAAAGATCGGTAAATTAAAAAAATTCTTACAATTCCAATAGCATTTCTTATGACATATGTGAAAGTGTTTTTAACTAGTCTTGAAGGTCTTAAGTCGGGGTTTATTTCAATAGGTGTCGTTGATATAGCTATATTTTTGTGTCCTGCTTGGATTATTGTATCTAAGGTATAGGTATACGAATTATATCTATTCAATCTCATTGCAGCATCTTTACTAAAAGCTCTAAATCCACTAGTTGTATCAGATACGGATGTACCACTTAAATACCTTACCACTCCACTTCCTATCTTTTGTAAATATTTCTTTATAGCTGAGAAATCTTCAATCGCATCAGTATCTCTAACCCCTATAATGATATCAGATTCATTCTTTATAATAGGGGATACAAGATCTTTTATATAACGCCCTTGGTACTGATTATCAGCATCAGTATTTACAATAATATCTGCCCCTAACTCTAAACATTTATTTAGTCCTGTAGAAAATGCGTAAGCTAAACCTTTTTGATTCGAGTGAGAAACAATGTGATTAACTTTTTTATTTTTGGCAACTTCTAGCGTATTATCTGTACTGCCATCATTGATAATCAATATCTCAATTTTATCAATGCCATCTATTTTTTTTGGAAGATCATCAATTGTTTGACCAAGATAGTCTTCTTCATTTAAACAAGGTATTTGGATTATTAATTTCATATTTTTATTGGTTGCGGGGGTAGGATTTGAACCTACGACCTTCAGGTTATGAGCCTGACGAGCTACCAGACTGCTCCACCCCGCGTAAAAAATGTAACCTACGTTTTAATTGAGAGTATGTCAAATATTGTAGTGTTAGTATTGAAAATTATTGTGTCTACTCGTTCTTTTGT
>CACIBF010000040.1 GCA_902584815.1 uncultured Pelagibacteraceae bacterium | reverse complement strand
TTCAATTATCAAAAACAAAAATTCTCAAAAATTAAAAATACTTGGTAGAGGAGATTTGACTTCAAAAAATCCTATTGAATGTGCAAAGGTTTCTAAATCTGCTCAAACAAAGTTAGAAAAAATAGGGAATAATCTTAATATTAGTGAAAAGAGTTAAGTCTTATGGCCTCAGCTGCTGAAAAACTTGCTGCCAATTTTAACTTTAGTGTATTTAGTCAAGCTACTGAGTTAAAAAGAAGAATATGGTTCACTTTAGGAGCATTAATCTTATATCGGTTTGGCACATATGTTCCTCTGCCTGGGATTGATGTTGAACAGTTAAAGCTGCTTGTTGAAACAAACCAGAGTGGAATTCTAGGTATGTTTGATGTTTTTGCTGGTGGAGCAATCAGTCGAATGGCAATCTTTGCTCTTGGAATAATGCCATACATTTCAGCAGCAATTATTATGCAGCTAATGACAAGTGTATCTCCGCATATAGCAAGTCTCAAAAAAGAAGGTACACCCGGTAGACAAAAAATAACTCAATATACTCGATATGGAACTGTTATACTTGCTTTACTACAGGGTTATGGAATATCTGTTGGTTTAGAATCTGCAGGAAAAATTGTTACTGACCCAGGTCTCTTTTTTAGATTATCAACAACAATTACTCTTACAGGAGGCACTGTATTCTTAATGTGGCTCGGAGAACAGGTGACCAGTAGAGGAATTGGTAATGGTATATCGTTAATAATCTTCTCTGGTATTGTAGCAGAAATCCCAAGCGCATTAATAAACACTTTAACTCTTGGGCGACAAGGTACTATTTCAACTATTACTCTTGTTTTACTTCTTTTATTGATTGTAGCGGTAGTAATTTTTATTGTCTTTATGGAAAGGGCTCAGAGAAGATTAATTGTTCAGTACCCTAAAAGACAAGTCGGAAATAAAATGTACTCAGGAGACTCAACACATTTACCCCTTAAGCTTAATACAGCTGGAGTAATACCTGCAATTTTTGCATCCTCAATATTATTGTTACCAATTACAATCGCTAACTTTAATCTATCAGCAGAACAAAGCTGGCTGACAGATATGGCGGCTTATCTTGGAAGAGGTCAGCCTGCTTACATGCTACTTTATGCATCTGCAATAATATTTTTTGCCTTCTTTTACACATCAATTGTTTTCAATCCTACTGAAACTGCTCTAATAATATTATATGGATTTGCACTGCCAATTGATTTTGCGACAATATCCTGAACACCAAGTAATTCAAAAACTGCTCTAACAGATCCTCCCGCAATTATTCCAGTTCCTGATGGCGCTGATCTCATAACAACTTTACTGGCCCCATGTATACCAATTATATCATGATGAAGCGTTCTACCTTCTCTTAACGGAATTCTTACCAAACTTTTTTTTGCAGATTCTGTAGCTTTTTTTATTGCTTCAGGAACTTCTTTAGCTTTACCATGTCCAAAGCCAACTTTTCCAGACTCATCTCCAGCCACAACTAAAGCTGCGAAACCAAATCTTCTTCCGCCTTTAACAACCTTTGTTACACGATTAATCGCAACTAATTTTTCTTTTAAATCTGATTTTTGTTCTTTATTTTTTTGTGCGTAAGCCATATTAATTCCTAAAATTTAAGTCCAGCTGATCTTACAGTATCAGCAATTGTTTTAACGATACCGTGGTAAATGTTTGGTCCACGATCCAAATATAGTTTAGAAACACCTTTATCAATTGCAACTTTACCTATCTGTTCACCAATCAACTTTGCGTTAGCTATATTACATGAATTTTTATTTTTAGGCATTTTGACTGTAGATGCACTACAAAGAGTAACTCCTTTGTCATCATCTATGACTTGAGCATATAGATGTTTTGAGGACTTAAATACAGATAGTCTTAAGCCAGACTTATTGGCTTTTTTTAATCTATATCTATTTCTTCTAGATCTTTTTTCTTTACCTTTAGAAAGCATTACTTTTTCTTTCCTTCTTTTCTATTAATATATTCGTCAGCATACTTTACACCTTTACCTTTATAAGGCTCAGGGCCTCTAAAGCCTCTAATTTCTGAAGCTACTTGTCCAACAAGTTGTTTACTAGCGCCAGAAATCTCAATGTTATTTTGCTTATCAACTGTTACATTAATTCCTTCAGGAATTGGGTAAATAATAGGATGACTAAAACCAAGTAATAATTCAAGATCTTTACCTTTCATAGATGCCCTGTAACCTACTCCATTCATTTCTAGCTTTTTCGAAAAGCCTGTGGAAACACCAATAACAAGATTGTTCACCAAATTTCTTTGTAATCCCCAAAATGCAAGAGCTTGTTTACTTTCTTTTTTTACTGAAAAAGAAATTTTGTTTTCAGAAAGATCAGTAGATATCAAATCATGCAGTTTTGTCTCAAGTTTACCAAGTGGTCCCTCAGCAAATATAGAACTGCCCTCGATAGATACTTTCACGTTATCTGGAATTATTATTTCTTTAGAACCTACTCTTGACATAATTAAAATACTCTACAAATAATTTCTCCACCAATTTTCTTTTCTCTAGCATCAGTGTCTGACATTACGCCCTGAGAAGTTGAAATAATTGATATACCCAAACCATTATGAACAAATGGGATTCTTTCAACGCCCGAATAAACTCTTCTTCCAGGCTTTGATATTCTTGTAATATTAGATATGACTGGACCGCTTTCATCATACTTTAATTCAATATCTAACTCTTCTCTTCCCGAAGGGTGTTTTGTTCTTGCGTACCCTCTAATATAACCTTCATTTTTTAGAACCTCTAAAATACTTTCTCTCATCTTAGATAGAGGAGAAGTTACAACCTTTTTCTTCCGTAATTGCGCATTACGAATGCGACTAAACAAATCTGCTAATGGATCTTGTAATGACATGCTTTTCCTTTCCTACCAACTCGATTTATTCATACCAGGTATCTGACCTTGTGAAGCTAACTCTCTAAGTGCAATTCTGGATAATTTAACTCTTTTATGAAAACCTCTGGGTCTTCCTGTCAGTTCACAACGATTTCTAATTCTAGAACGAGCACCATTTCTTCTCATTTTAGCTAATTTCAATTGTGCCTGAAATCTATCGTCAATAGATGTATTCTTATTCATTATTAATTCTTTTAGCGCCTTACGCTTACTTAAATCTTTTGCAGCAAGAGCTATTCTTCTTTTATTTTTTTCTATTGAACTTCTTTTTGCCATTATAAAACCTTATATTAAATAATTATTGGAAAATTTAGTGCCTTCAATAACGTTAATGCTTCATCATTACTTTTGGCGGATGTACATATAGTTATATCCATGCCCCTAATTGTATCTAACTTATCAACATTTATTTCTGGAAAAATTGTAACTTCTTTAACACCAAATGAGTAATTACCTTTTCCATCAAATCCGTTTAGCTTTAGACCTCTAAAATCTCTTATCCTAGGCAAAGCTACAGTGACAAGTCGATCAATAAATTCATACATTTGATCACCCCTTAAGGTAACTTTTACTCCTAACGGCATACCCTCTCTAATTTTATAAGTCGCAATTGATTTTCTTGCTTTTGTAACAACTGGTAACTGTCCAGAAATTGCAGCAAGATCATTTGATGCAGATTGTATTACCTTAGAATCAGCTACAGCCTCACTAAGACCCATATTAAGAGAAACCTTCATCACCCTTGGTAAGGACATAGGATTAA
>CACIBF010000039.1 GCA_902584815.1 uncultured Pelagibacteraceae bacterium | reverse complement strand
TCAGTAATAAATCCATGGAAGTCTAAAAATTCTGATGCCAATCTTGTTCCAGGAGGATCATCAGGTGGTTCAGCTGCAGCTGTCGCAGCAGATTTATGTATTGCCTCATTAGGGACAGATACAGGAGGTTCAATTAGGCAGCCTGCTTCTTTTACGGGTACGGTTGGCTTAAAACCAACATATGGAAGAGTTTCTAGATGGGGTATAGTTGCTTTTGCCTCTTCATTAGATCAAGCTGGGCCTATTACGAAAACTGTTGAGGATTCAGCAGCCTTGTTTGAGATTATTTCAGGCCATGACTCAAAAGATTCAACTTCATCAATAAAACAAAACGAGAATTTTTACGATAATTTAAATAGTTCAGTTAAAGGAATGAAAATTGGAGTCCCAAAAGAATTTAAAAGTGACGATCTTCCTGCTAGTACTCAAAAGGCTTGGGATGATTGCAAAAAGTTATTGCAGGAAAATGGTGCTGAATTAATTGATATAAGTCTTCCGCACACAATGGATGCGCTTCCAACTTATTATATAATTGCTCCAGCTGAAGCTTCTTCAAATCTAGCTAGATATGATGGTGTAAAATATGGGATTAGAGAAAATGGAAAAAATCTAATTGAAATGTATGAAGAGACAAGGTCTATTGGTTTTGGAGATGAGGTAAAAAGAAGAATATTGATCGGTACATATGTTCTTTCGTCTGGTTATTATGATGCTTATTATATAAAAGCTCAAAAAGTAAGATCGTTAATTAAAAGTGATTTTAACGAGGCATTTAAAAGAGTAGACGCGATTTTAACACCTTCTACACCATCAACTGCTTTTGAAATTGAGAATGAGCCAAAAGATCCTGTTCAAACATACTTGAATGACATATTCACTGTTCCAGTAAACCTGGCAGGTATTCCTGCAATTTCAGTTCCTTTCGCAAATGATGAGAACAATTTGCCAATTGGACTTCAGTTAATAACAAACTCTTTTGAGGAGCAAAAATTATTAAATATTGCAAAGAATGTTCAGGATACAATTAATTATACTCCTAATCTTGATAAGTGGTGGATTAAATGATTGACGGTTGGGAATTAGTAATTGGGATTGAAATTCATGCGCAGGTAAAATCCAATTCAAAACTCTTTTCTTCATCATCTACAGATTTTGGTTCAGGACCAAATAGTCAGGTTAGTCTTGTAGATGCGGCAATGCCTGGAATGTTGCCAGTAATAAATAAATTTTGTGTTGAGCAAGCTGTTCGATCTGGAATTGGCTTAAATGCTAAAATTAATAATAAATCTATTTTTGATCGGAAAAACTATTTTTATCAAGACCTACCTCAAGGATATCAGATTTCTCAGTTTAAAGACCCTATCGTAGGCAATGGATTTGTTGACATTGTATTAGATGACCAAACCAAAAGAATTGGTATTGAAAGATTGCACCTAGAACAAGATGCAGGAAAGAGTCTCCACGATCAAGATCCAAATTTAACTTTTGTCGATTTAAACCGTTCTGGAATTGCTTTAATGGAAATTGTATCAAATCCAGATATGTCTTCTGCTGATGAGGCGGTAGAGTATGTTAAAAAAGTAAGATCTATTTTGCGTTATTTAGATACTTGTGATGGAAACATGGAACAAGGATCTTTAAGAGCAGACGTGAATGTATCAGTAAATAAGCCAGGAGATGAATTAGGAACAAGGTGTGAGATTAAGAACTTAAACTCATTTAAGTATATTCATTCTTCAATTATTTATGAAGCAAAAAGGCAAATTAAGTTAATTGAGTCAGGGGAAAGCATAAACCAAGAAACAAGGTTATATAATATTGACACTGGAGAAACTCGTTCTATGAGATCAAAAGAAGATGCTCATGATTATCGATATTTCCCTGATCCAGATTTATTACCTCTTGAGATTGAAGATAAATGGATTGAAGAAATTAAAAGTACGATACCTGAGCTTCCTGACCAGAAAAAAAATAGATTCATAAAAGATTATAATCTAAGTGAGTATGACGCAGGTGTAATTGTTTCCGACAAGGCAACAAGTGATTATTATGAAAAAGTAGTCAAGAATAGAAGTCCAAAACTTGTAACAACTTGGATAACTAGTGAGCTATTTTCAATATTAAATAAAAAAAATCTAACTATTGATGAGAGTCCTGTGTCTCATGATAAATTAGGTGAACTAATAGATAATATTGAAAGTGGAAAAGTTTCTAATCGACTTGCTAAATATATTTTTGAAGAAATGTGTGAAACAGGTAAGTTACCGAGTGATATTATTTCTGAAAAAGGGTTGTCACAAATCAGCGATGAAGGAGAATTGGAGAAACTAGTTAATAGTGTACTCTCAGCAAACCCTGAAAATGTTGAGAAATATAAAAATGGAAAAGATAAGCTTTTCGGTTTTTTTGTAGGTGAGGCAATGAAGCTTTCAAAGGGAAAAGCAAATCCCAAAATATTGAACGAGCTTTTGAAAAGTAAATTAAATACTTAGATTATTTGTTCTATTTATAGTAATAATCTAATAACCGGAGAGATGGGTGAGTGGTTTAAACCGGCTCCCTGCTAAGGAGTTGTGCGGGCTTATACCCGTACCGAGGGTTCGAATCCCTCTCTCTCCGCCACTAATTTGAAGGCCTTATTGTCGGTTTTATAACTGACTTACCGCCAACATAGCCTTGATTGAGATTGTCCTTTATTGAATAATTCTGAGGCAAATTATTTTTATCTAAAAAACTGTAAACCTGAACATTTTCAATCACTCTTTGAACATAATTTCTAGTTTCCTTAAACGGAATAAGTTCTATCCAATTAATAGGAGTAATGTCATCACTTCTTGGATCTCCATATTTTTTAATCCAAGCATTAACTCTTGATGGTCCTGCATTATAAGCTGCAAGTGTTAGTATGTACGAACCATCATATGTTGATAGGAGTTGATCTAGATATGCGCTACCTAGTATTACATTATAACTCGGATCATCAGTTAATTTATTTTTTGAATAAGGTAGCTTGAGTCCTTTCGATACTTTTTTTGCGGTATAAGGCATTAACTGCATTAAGCCTTTAGCTCCAGCATAACTTCCCGCTTCAGGGTCAAATTGACTTTCTTGTCTTATTACTGCATGAATTAAGCTTTGATCTGGAAAAATTAGTTTTTCATAACTAGGCCTTGGAACGGTAGGAAAACTTTTGGGTTCAAGGTAAAAGTTTTTATAATAATAATATTTTCCTGCTTGAACTGCAAAATCATATCGCTCAAGATCAGTTGCTAAATATATTGCCTGAGTAGCTGTAGCTTCACTACGGTTTTCAGCTAAATCCATAATGAATTTTTTTACTAGCTTATCTTGATCAAATTCATTCAATAAAGAAACTGCCGAATAAACATCCTTTAACTGTGAGTTTACAAGAAAGTCTTTTTCAGTAATTGGATTTATTTCAGGGTTGTACTGAATATTATTTCCATTAATTTCTGTTGCAGCTAATTGTCCATAAAAAGTTAGGTGATAATTTGCTGATTTTGTATACCAGGTTTGACTTTTTTCCTTATCAAAATTTTCGAGTGATTTTGCAATCCAATAAGAAGCCCTTGCTTTTGAAATTGGCCTTGAGGAAACATCCCATATTCTTTGAAAATGATATTTTGCCGCTGCGGGATCTTTTAGAAAAGTAATACTAATCCAACCAGCAAGCCATTCTGCTTCTGCAATTTCTGCATTGGTCACGAGTCCATGGT
>CACIBF010000038.1 GCA_902584815.1 uncultured Pelagibacteraceae bacterium | reverse complement strand
CATCAGCATTTTATAACTCTATTTCAACACACGTTAGGCTTTATGTGGAGCAAACATTAATGTCTTCTTTAAAATTAATTTCTGAACTACTTATTATAGTATGCATATTAATTTATCTATCAATTATAAGTTTGTATGCCTTACTAACACTATTTATTTTATTTTCTTTTTTATTCATACTTTACGATCTTATCTTTAAAAAGTCTTTTATTGAATCGGGAAAACATACTGCAAATGCAATGGGCGAAATTTTGAAATTAATTAAAGAGGCGGTTGGAAGTTTTAAGGAAATTAGGATTTTAAAAAAAGAAGATTTTTTTAATAGCAGAGTCACAAGTATATCTGAAAAATATGCAAAATTTAGTAGCTTCGAATTGTCATTAAGGCAATTACCAAGATATGTTTTTGAATCTGCAATTGTCACTTTTATAGTTATTCTATCAATATATTTAATTTATTCTGGTCGTAGTAGCGCTGAGTCTTTTTCGATAATAGGTGTTTTTGGAGTTGCTTCGATTAGATTATTGCCTTCATCTTATCAATTAATAATAGCAATTACTAGTATGAGATTTTCATCTTATCATTTATATGAATTAAGTAGAGATATTAGGAAATATGATAAAGATAAAATAGATAAAGATATTAGAAAATATGATAAAGATATCATAGATAAAGATATTAAAAATAATAATAATTTTAAATTTGAAAAGATATCCTTAAACTCAATCTCTTATAGTTACCCAGACTCAGAAAATGTAGTAATTCAAGATATAAATTTAGAAATAAATAACAATGATTTTGTTGGAATATTAGGACAATCAGGATCTGGAAAAACAACTTTAATAGATATAATTTTGGGGTTACTAGAGCCAAATGACTCACAAAAAAAGATTTTATTAAATGGTAAACCTCTTAACGAACAAATCGATCGTTGGCATGAAATTATTGCCTATATCCCTCAAAATATATTTTTAATGGATGATACAATTAAAAAAAATATTACGTTAGAAGATAATGAAGATTTAATAGATCATAAACAATTACAGATTGCATTAAAAGATAATCAACTTGATGAAGTTATAAAAAAATTGGAGCATGGTATTGAAACCAGTATCGGTGATAATGGAGTAAAGCTTTCTGGTGGACAAAGACAAAGACTTATATTGGCTAGAGCATCATACCATAAAAAAGATGTTTTAATATTTGATGAAGCTACTTCTTCATTAGATCAAGAAACTGAGGAAAAAGTAATGAATAATATCTATAAACTCAAAGGTAATAAAACTATGATTATTATTTCTCATAAACTAGATATTTTAAAACATTGTGATAAGATTATTCAAATTTAAAATAAAAACTTAAGTATCGTATGAATTTTATTATTAGATTTGTTTCATCAATAAAGAGATATTTAATCAGAAACTTATATTTAAGAAACCCAATTAATGTTTATTCTGGACATAAAATTTATGGAAATGATTCTGGTCTGATTGCTAATTTAGTTGGAAATCATGTCATTAATCAAAATAGAAAAAAATATAACAAAACTAATGAGTTTAGTTTAATGTCTAAAAACATAGCTAAAAATTTAAAAAATGACGGCTTTGCAAAAATTGATTTTAATCTGTCTGAAGATATTGTTAATCAATTAAATAGTGAATTTAATAAGGCAATTGAAAATTTAAATATAAGCAATGATGGTAAAATTGAAATTACAAGTATAGATAATCCATTGTTTTATAATCATTTTAAGTCTACACAAAAAATTATTACAAATAAAATTCAAGATATTTTAGAGTGTTACTATGGATCCTTTTTTAATGTTTTAAATACTCATATTTATAGAACACACTATTTAGATAAAAAAATCTTAGCGACAAAAAAAGTAGAAGCTTATGGTAGTTCTGAATTTTGGCATAATGATGGATCAACTACCGATTCAATTAAGCTATTTATTTTATTGAACGATATAAATGAAGATTTTGGTCCAATGCATATTATAAATAAATCTGATACAAAAAAATTAATTAAAAATGGATTTTATAAATACAAAGAGGGTCAATCAAATGGAATTATTGAAAAAACATTTGATGTAACCAAGTTAACAGGTAAAAAAGGCGATTTGTTTCTTGCCGATACAAATATTTGTCTTCATAGAGGAGATATTCCCAAGACTAATGCTACAAGAGACATGCTTGTATTTTATATTGCATCTTCAAGCATAAAATTTAATGGTATAGATCCAAATAAGGCCTCAAAAAAACAATTTTTAGGATTTAAAAGATTATTTTATTATTAGATTGATAAATTAAATTATTAATAATCTAATTAAGAAGTTTTTCTTTGGTCATAATCATGTCTCAGAATTAATTATTAATCATAATGACCACGCAAGATAACACAATAATAATTAAATAATTATTTTTAGTTTATAAAAAAAATATATTGAATATATCAAATGCAAATTATGAAAAAAATATTCTAATTATAAGAAACCAGGAAACTTATAAAATGAAATTTTATTTATTATTTTTATTTAAATAATGTTAGGGTAAATATATGAAAAGAATCTGTATAATACCAGCTAGAGGAGGCTCCGTAAGAATCCCTAAGAAGAATATTATTGATTTTTTTGGAAAACCTCTCATAGCTTGGACAATCGAAAGCGCTATAGAATCAAACCTTTTTGAAGAAATTATTGTATCCACTGACTCTGATGAAATTGGAAATATCTCAAAAAAATTTGGAGCAAAATTTTTTAAAAGAACTGAATTTGCAGATGATATAACTCCTGTAAGTCATGCAACCATCAATACAATTAAAAAACTTAATTATTCACCTGACGATATCATCTTTCAGTTAATGCCTAACTGTCCTTTAAGAACAAAATATGATATACAAAATGCTAGTGAATATTTTGATAAATTAAATTCTTTTGACTCATTAATTAGCTGCTTTAAATTTGGATGGATGAATCCCAGGTGGGCACTTGAAAAAAGTGGAGAAGGTTACCAGCAATTATTTGAAGGAAATAATAATATTAGATCTCAAGATTTCGAAGATTTATTTTGTCCAACTGGATCAATTTGGATTTCAAAATTTAAAAATTTGTTAAAAAAAAATTCTTATTACACTGGTAAACATACATATTATAATATTCCAATTACATCAGCGATAGATATTGATGATTTTGATGATTTAAATATGGCCAAGGCATTTTTTTTGACACTTAATTCTAAATTGGATTTCAATTTTGAAAAAAATTAATACTGCAATTATTGGCTTAGGCCATATTGGTTACTCTTATGATAGAGAAAGTGCAACTAAACGCACACATTTTAGCCAAATAAGCAATCATCAAAAATTTAGATTAATTGCAGTTTGTGACACTGATACTAAAAAAACAAATCAACTAAAAAGCGATATCATAGATAATATTCAAATTTATAATAATTATGTACTAATGTTAGAAAATAACATTATTGATTTACTAGTTTTAGCGATCCCAAGTTGTAGCCAAAAAAAAATAATTGACTATTCCTTATCTAAAGATATTAAAAACTTTATTATTGAAAAACCATTCTTAAATAATAGCGTTGAAATCAAAGAAGTAATCAAACAAATTTCTAAAATGCAAGGAAAAGTTTATGTTAACTATCCTAGAACTTGGGATAGTGTATTTCTTGCAAACTTTAAAAAAGCCATTTCTGATAAAGTTCTTTATATAAACGCTTTTATCTCTGGAGATTTAAAAGGAAATGCTAGTCATTTAATTGATCTGATATTTCAATCTTTTTCTAACAAAGATGATTATCCTACAATTTCATTAAAGTACTCAAATGAAAATAATGTTTGTCTCAGATTTAAAAATAAGAAGCAGGCTTTTGACATAAACTTAATTCATGTTAGCAGTAACATAAATTTATTTGAAATTCAGATATTCTTTACCTCTCATATTTTAGTTTTAGAATTTGGGGGTGCAGCGATATACTCAATATCTATTCACAAAGATAAATTTTATAAGAATTTTAATGGAATGAAGTATCAAAAACTTAATTTTTATTTTGATCATCAAAAAGGCTTGGAATCTCTATACACACATACAGCTGAAAAATTTGGAAAAAATGATGACTGGGAGCAAAAAATACAATCTTCTCACCATATACACGATTTGTTTTAGTCGAATGAAAAAAATCTTAATATTTTCTTCTGAAATCGGAAGTACTAAATTTATTTAT
>CACIBF010000037.1 GCA_902584815.1 uncultured Pelagibacteraceae bacterium | reverse complement strand
GATGATTTTTTAATTAGGGCTTTGATCGCAGGCATTGGAATTGCTTTAGTAGCAGGACCACTTGGATGCTTTGTTGTTTGGAGGCGCTTGTCATTTTTTGGCGATACATTAGCCCACTCAGCTTTGTTAGGCGTTTTACTTTCAATATCTTTTAATATCAATATTTCCATAACAATTTTTGTAGTCTCATCTTTGGTAGCACTGCTTTTACTTAGACTGGAGAAAACAACTTATTTAGCAGGTGACTCTTTACTTGGATTAATATCTCATTCATCTCTTGCAATTGGATTATTAATATTGGGTTTCATATCATTTATTAGATTTGATATTATGGGAATTTTATTTGGAGACATTCTTTCAGTTAATACAAATGACTTATTAGTTATTTGGATTGGCGGTGCGCTGATACTTTTTGTATTGTGGTTTATTTGGAAACCTTTATTTGCTTCAACAGTAAATTATGATCTTGCTGAAGCTGAGGGCATGAAGCCTGAAAGAGTAAATACAATATTTACAATCTTACTTGCAGCATTGATTGCAATCTCTATTAAAATGGTGGGAATACTACTTATTACGGGATTGTTAATAATTCCAACAGCAATGGCGCGTAATCTTTCAAATAATCCAAGGCAAATGGTTATCCTGTCTATTGTTGGAGGGTTATTATCGGTGTTCATTGGATTATATGCATCCTTTGAAATAAATACTTCTTCTGGCCCAAGTATTGTATCAGTTGCACTAATATTATTTATTTTATCCTTAACAAGGATTGAAAAGAAAAACTAAATGATTAAAAAAAATAAAGCTTTATCAAAAAATCAAAAATTAGTTTTAGATTTCATACAAAGAAATAAAAAACCTGTTAAAGCTTATTCAATATTATCCAGTGTTCAGAAAAAGGGCATCAAAGCACCTCCTCAAGTTTATAGAGCCCTAGATAAATTAATTGAGATGGGTAAAATTCATAGAATTGAAAGTCAAAACTCATTTGTTGCGTGTAACACCTCTGAATGTGAAACTCCTCACGCTACTGCTTTTTCCATTTGTAGTGATTGCGATAAAGTTTCAGAAATTAATGATTCAAAGCTTTTTAAGTTTTTATTAGATTTTAGAGATAATAACGGAGTGAAGTTTGCTGGCTATAATCTTGAGTTTTTTGGGGTCTGTAAATCTTGTGAACAAATTCAGAAAGTATAAATATTAATTTTTAACGGGAGATTATTATGAAATTTATTTTATCAATATTAATTTTTTTTAACTTTTCAATTGCTAAAGTTTATGCCGAGGAGACTCGTCAAGTAGATAAGCATGAACATGGAGTAGGTGAGCTTAATATTGCAACAGAAGGAGATGTGATTGAGTTTGAGTTTATGATCCCTGGGGCAGATATTGTAGGATTTGAATATGTTGCCAAGAGTGATGCTGATATCGCCAGCATCAGAAAAGACCTTCAGACTTTTGAAAGCTATGAAAATATTTTTACACTCCCAACAAATAGTCGCTGTCAGCTTACAGAAAAGCAAGTTGCCCTGAAAGAAGATGAAGATGAAGATGAAGATGACCATGACGATCATGCTGAAGAAAATCATAATGAGTTTTATGCTAAGTATTCGTTTGAATGTGGTGACACTAAAGCCATCAACAAAGTAGAATTTCCCTATTTTTCAACATTTCCAAATTCTGGAGAGTTGGAAGTTCAGTTTATTTCTAGTATAGGATCTGTTAGCTTTGAAGTTGAAGCAGAAGAACCTTCTATAAATATTGATGGAAAAATCTAATTTGAATGCAGATACAATACGAATTGATTCAGTAAAGTTTCATTGGTCTAATAAAAATGATTTTAAGATCTATGTTCCTGAATTTAATGTAGCAAGAGGTGAAAAAGTATTACTTCTAGGTGAAAGTGGGTCAGGTAAAACAACTTTACTCTCACTTATATGTGGTTTTTTAAATCCAATTTCTGGCGATATTTTTTTAAACGATGAGCCTATTAATAATTTATCAGCTAGAAAAAAAGATCAGTATAGGTGTGACAACATTGGGATCATATTCCAACAATTTAATCTTCTACCGTATGCCAAAGTAATTGATAATATCTTGCTACCCCTTTACTTTTCAAAGAAAAGAGTTGAAAATATAAAAGATCAAAAAGAAACAGCTGCAAATATATGTAAATCTCTTCGCCTTCCTGATGAAGTGCTAAACATGCAAGCAAGTAAACTAAGTGTCGGTCAGCAACAAAGAGTTGCCGTTGCAAGAGCATTAATTGGTAACCCCTCATTAATCATAGCTGATGAACCAACATCAGCCTTGGATAAGAACGCACAAAGTATATTTCTTGATTTAATGTTTTCTCAAATCTCAGAGAGTCGCTCAACGTTATTAATGGTTTCTCATGATGAGTCTCTTTCCCAACGCTTTGATCGTGTAATTAACTTAGATGATATATTAAAGGAGGGAGATTAAAAATGCTTCTCAAGTTAACTTTTGCTTCTTTATACGCCAGGTTATTAACCGTAAGTATGACTGTATTTGCTATATCTCTGTCACTCATGTTGTACCTGAGTGTGGAAAAATTAAGGACTTCTGCTTATACAAGTTTTACAGACACAATTTCTCAAACTGACTTAATTTTAGGTTCAAGAACAAGTTCGATACAGCTCTTATTGTATTCTGTTTTTAGGGTTGGAAATGCGACCAATAATATTACTTGGGAGAGCTATGAAGAAATTATGAATAAAGATGAAGTGGAATGGTCTGTGCCGATTTCGCTGGGAGATAGCCATAAAGGCTTCAGAGTTATGGGAACAAATTTGGACTTTTTTAAGAGATACAAATATCGAGGGGGACAATTAATAGAGATAAGTGAAGGAAATTATTTTGATGATTTATACGACGTAGTTATAGGAGCTGCAGTTGCAGAAAAGTTAAAATATAATATAGGCAAATCAATTATTGTCTCACATGGGATTAAATCCTTTACGGATCATGACGATCAACCCTTTAAAGTATCAGGTATATTAGAGAAAACTGGAACTCCGATTGATAATACAGTTATTGTGAGTTTAGAAGCAATAGAGGCTATTCATGTTGATTGGTCAAGTGGTGCAAAAATACCTGGTCAAGAAACTCCCATTGAAGAAATTCGAAATATGGATCTTTCAGCAAAAAATATTACCGCTGCTTTTATTGGAGTTAAATCAAAATTAACTATTTTTAAATTGCAGAGATGGATTAATGAATATCCTGAAGAAGCATTGACTTCAATATTACCAGGTGTTGCACTTCATGAACTTTGGAGAATTATTGGTATAGTCGAAAATCTTTTATTGGGGATTTCGATAGTTGTAATCTTTACGACATTAATAGGGATGGCTGCAATCATATTTTCCAGTTTAAATGAAAGAAGGCGTGAAATGGCAATTTGGAGGGCAATGGGAGCTTCTCCAAATATTGTTATTGGAATACTTATGTTAGAAGCTTTCATTATTTCTTTTTTAAGCACTTTGATCAGTAGTATCTTGCTATACATTTTGCTAAATATATTACAGCCTTGGATTGATGATACTTATGGAATTTTAATAAATATTGAACTTTTGTCTTTAAAAGATTTATTAATCTTTATACTGTTTATTATTTCTGCAATGCTTGTAAGTTTAATACCAGCTATAAGGGCATATTGGTTTTCAATTAATGATGGAATGACAATAAAAATATAATGAGTCTAAATAAATTTTTATCAATTTTAGTTATTCTATTTCTATTATCTTCTTGTTCACAGACTGATGATTCAAAAGAAATTGGTTGGAGTGATTTAATACCGTTCACATCGATTTTTAATCCTGATGATGTTAAATTTAATAAAAGTCTCAACGGAAAAGTAGTTAAGATACCTGGGTATCTAATTCCATTACACTATGAAGCTCGAGAAATTAAAGAATTTATGTTAGTGCCTTATATTGGCGCATGTATCCATGTACCTCCTCCTCCTGCAAACCAGTTGGTATATGTCATTAGTGATTTGCCTTGGGAAAATGATTTTATTTGGGATCCAATTTGGATTACAGGAGAGATATCAATAGGTGGTCAAGATACTATAATATCTCTGAACCCCCATGAAACATACCAAGCTAATGCGGGATACGAAATGATTGCTCACGAAATCATTGATTATGAATATTAAAAGCTAAAAAAAAACGGGGCTGCACAAATCACTCCAAAAAGCTCTCTCTACAACCCCGAAACACGCCACGCTTCTGACCAAACTCCCCGAAGGGCTTTCGACTTCTGCGCGCCGATACAAAAATTCTAATTGATTAAAAAAAAATATTAAAGAAGAAAAAAATTTTTCATATTTGTTAAGTTGTGGATATGTGGATAATTAGATTCACTTAAATATATTATAAGGTTACTCGTATCTACTATTATAAACATCTTGTATTTTTGTAGGCCATTCCTGCTTTATATAAGCTATTAAGTCCCAAACCTCAGCATCACTAAGACTACTATTCCCAACCATTTTCCCCTCATAATAAGGATCATAGCTTTGAAACCCATATTTAATAACACGAAATAAATAATCAGGAGAATGATGCCATGTGTGACCTGTTCCATTTAAAGGAGGAGCAAGTCGATGTCCATCTTCATCCAGTTTATTCTGCCATCCTTCTTGACCTTTTAATTTAACACCATGGCATGATGAACAATAATCTTGATAAAGCGCTATCGTCTTAGGTTGAATTGATTGTTTTACTTGTGCGACCTCTTCT
>CACIBF010000036.1 GCA_902584815.1 uncultured Pelagibacteraceae bacterium | reverse complement strand
AAAGAAAATCACTTTACTGAGAAAGAAGCATTGCTTTTTCATTCTGAGGGCAAGCCAGGTAAAATAGAAATAAAAGCCACTAAACCTCTTGAAACTCAAAGAGATTTGTCGCTTGCTTATTCTCCAGGCGTTGCGTCTCCTGTAAATGCGATTGCTGAAAATGTTGATACTATCTTTGACTATACAAGCAAAGGTAATTTGGTAGGGGTTATATCAAATGGTACAGCAATATTAGGTTTAGGAAACTTAGGTGCTCATGCATCTAAGCCTGTTATGGAGGGTAAAGCCGTACTTTTTAAAAGATTTGCAGATATCGACTCAATTGATTTAGAAATAGATACTGAGGATGCAGAAGAATTCATAAATTCAGTAAAATATTTAGGGCCTACATTTGGAGGTATTAATCTTGAGGACATAAAAGCTCCAGAGTGTTTTATAATTGAAGACACTCTTCGAGAGCTTATGGATATTCCAATTTTTCATGATGATCAGCACGGAACAGCAATTATTTCAGTTGCTGCTCTTATTAATGCATTAGACCTTGTCGGAAAAGATCTTAAGACTGCTAAAATTGTTGTTAATGGAGCTGGCGCTGCAGGTATCGCCTGCTTAGAACTCTTGAAAGCAATGGGAATGCCAAATGAAAATGCAATTCTGTGTGATACCAAAGGAGTTATTCATACTGAAAGAAAAGAAAATTTAAACCAATGGAAATCAGCTCATGCAACCAAAACAAAGTTAAGAACATTAGAAGAAGCTCTAGTAGGATCTGATATTTTTTTTGGTCTTTCAAAAGGAGGTATTGTCTCCCAAAAAATGGTTGAGTCTATGAATGATAAGCCAATCATATTTGCTATGGCGAATCCAGAACCTGAAATACTTCCAGAAATGGTAAGAGAGGTTCGTCCTGATGCAATCATTGCAACTGGTCGATCAGATTATCCTAACCAAGTAAATAATGTACTAGGTTTTCCATATATTTTTAGGGGTGCACTAGATGTTAGAGCAACTACAATTAACTTAGAAATGAAAATTGCTGCTGCAAAAGCTATAGCATCACTCGCTAAAGAAGATGTTCCAGATGAAGTGGCCAATGCATATCCAGGAAAAAGACCTCAATACGGACCGGACTATATTATACCATCAACATTTGATCCAAGACTTATAAGTAAGGTTCCACCAGCTGTAGCAAAGGCTGCCATGGACTCAGACGTAGCTCGAAAAGCAATAGTAGATATGGAGTCATATACAAATAGGCTTTCTGCGAGATTAAATCCATCTGCAGGCCTACTTCAAAGTATTTTTCATGATGTAAAAGAAAATCCAAAAAGAGTTATTTTTGCTGAAGGTGAAGAAGAAGATATGATCAGAGCGGCAGCTATATTCTTAAACAATGGAATGGGCACTCCAATTTTAATTGGTAGAGAAGAAATTATAAAAGATAAGATGAACAGTATTGGTCTAGATTTTTTTGATCAAATGGAAATTCATAATACGAGAAATAAATCAAGTCATGATAGATATGCGGAACATATATATCAAAGACTTCAGCGCAAAGGTTTTCTTAAAAAAGACTGTTTAGATTTATTAAAAAAAGAAAGAAATGTTTTTGGTGCATGCATGGTATCTTTAAAAGATGCTGATGCAATGATTTGTGGTCTCAATAGAAGTTATGCATTATCACTAGAGAGTATTGAGTATGTTTTAGATCCAATACCCAATAAAACTATTTTGGGCCTAACCGTAATGTTGTGTAATGGACGAACAATTTTTGTTGCTGATACAAATGTTCATGATATGCCGAACGCACAAGAACTTGCAGATATTACTCATCAAAGCGCTGAAGTTGTAAGAGAAGTTTTTGGCATAGAACCAAGAGCAGCTTTATTATCTTATTCTAATTTTGGAAAACCCTTTACTGAGAGATCCGCCTATATAAGAGACGCGATAAAGATATTGGATAACAGAGAAGTGAATTTTGAATACGATGGAGAAATGGGAGCAAATGTTGCTGTAAATGAAAATTTATTAAAACTTTACCCCTTTTGTAAACTATCGGGACCTGCAAATCTTTTAATTATGCCTGCAATTCATAGTGCAAGTATATCAACTAAGTTACTTCAAGAGTTAGGTGGTGGAAATTTAGTTGGACCTTATTTAGTAGGTTTTAACGAACCAATACAAATCGCTCCATTAGGCGCGAATGTTGCCGATGTTGTAAATCTTGCAGCATTAGCTGCTTTTAAAAGTTAAATTAATTATTAATAAAATTACCTATCTCTTTTATTGCTTCTTTAGTCTCAGGTAAAAATTCAAATATTTGCCACACATGTGGTACATTTTTGTAAATACTAAGAACAACATTATTATTGTTTGATATCATTTTTTTTTCGAGATCTACTGAATCACTTAGGAGAACTTCAATATCACTAACCTGTATTAATGTTTCAGGAAAATTATTATATTCCGCAAACAATGGTGAGATAAATTTATCAGTGATATTGTGACCTGTGGCGTACCAAGTCTCAGCAACTTTTTTCATTGATTTTTTCGTTAAATGAAAATCATCATAAGAAAGATATGGATCACTAATCGAATTTGACTCTATACTTTTGCCTGAAGCAGTTAAATCTGTCCATGGAGAGAGTAAAAAAAGTTTTGACGGAAGTTCTTGATTATTTTCCTGAAGTTTAAGCGTGCAAACCAATGATAAGTTTCCACCTGCAGAGTCTCCGCCAATAATAATATTATTTGCTTGATACCCCAAATTTCTCAAAGCAGTGTAGCTTCTTACAGCTTCATTTAGCGCTAGCGGAAACTTACTTTCAGGAGAAAGAGAATAATCAACCGCATATATTGTGATTTTTGAATTATTATATATTTCTTTAAGAAGGTTAAGATGAGTCTCAGGAGAACCAGCTATATATCCACCACCATGAAAGTATAAAATACATTTTTCTTTCTGACTATCGCCTCTTGTTATTTTAAGAGTTCGAATACCATCTAAAACTATTTCGGTTGATTTAATGCTAGATCTTCTGTTAGCAAAAGTTGATTTAATGATTAGTTTTTCAATAAAATTCTTTTCACCCATTTCAAAGCTGTCGTTCATTAAATCTCTCATATCTTGAAAAGAATACGCATCTGGAGAAGGCTTTGTATTTTTTACAAATTTTTTTAGAAAAAAATTAAGAACTTTAGATTGAAAACTCATAAAAATTATACAAGAAGTTCATCCCAAATTTTTCTTGAGACGTCTATCTTACTAAGTTTTTTTATTTCTTGTATACATGTAGGGGAAGTAACATTTATTTCAGTTAATAAATTACCAATTATATCAATTCCAACAAAAAATAAGTTATTTTTAATTAATTCTTCTTTAATAGTATCGCATATTTTTAAATCATTTTTAGTTAGCTTTGTTTTAACTACAGTACCACCTACATGAATATTAGATCTAATATCATTATTTTTTGGGACACGTTGAACCGCTGCAACAGGAGTTCCATTAACAATTAATACTCGCTTATCACCCTTTTTTACTTCAGGAATAAATTTTTGAAGTATAAAAGGCTCTGAGCTCTTATTTAAAAAGTTTTCAACTATTTGATTAAAATTTTTATCTTTTTTTTCTAATAGAAAAACACTTTCACCACCATTTCCATACAAAGGCTTAATAATTAATGAACTATATTTGTTCGAAAATTTTTTTATTTCATTTGGTGATCTAGTAATAAGTGTTGGTGGAATTATTTTTGAAAATTGTAGCATAAGGATTTTTTCAGGAGCATTTCTTATTCCTTTAGGGTCATTCACTATTCTTACTTTTTTACTTAAAAGCTCCAACAAATATAACGAAGTAATATACGTCATATCAAAGGGTGGGTCTTGACGGATAAACAAAAACTTACAATTATTTAAGTTTAAAATTCTTTTGTTTGAAATAATGAAACTGTTAAGTGATTGAGATTTAAATTTAATTTGATTGGCATAAGCAAATATACCTTTGTTATTCATAAATACATTATGAGGTTGAAATACATAATTTTTGAAACCTCTTTTTTGAGACTCTAAGATTATTGGCAATGTACTATCTGTTCTATAGTTTAGAGAGTCTGGGTGATCAATTTGAAAACTAACCAGCATTTTGTATGGAGTCTTCTTTTAATCTTACATAATTAATAACTTCTTTAACACCATACACACTATTAATAATATCTATGACATTTACTAACTCATTTTTATTTTGAGCAATCCCAATTACATAAACAATCTTGTTAACTGTATCAATATTATAATTTAAATTATTAATTTCTTTATTAATAAGAAGTTTGGCATTTATTTTAGTAGTAATTACTAAATCATCAGCATAATCTAATATATTATCATTATCTGAAATCTGAATTTCATTGATGACAGTTACAACATCACTAATGCCCCAAGCTATTTTTGTAGCTTCTATACGAATGTCGCTTGTCTCAACCGTACCTGTAAGTAATACACGTCCTTCATTCACTTCTACATCAACATTAAAAAATATTTTCTCATTATTATTAAAATATAAATTTTTAAGTCTAGCCGCAATTACGGTATCATCAATAAATGTACCAACTGTTCTTTCTTCTTTAGCGACCAGTACACCCTTCGAAATTCCTCCAACAGCTACCTGAGCACATCCTGTATAGATAAGTAATATACTTAAAGAAATGAATATTTTTATCATATTCTAAATATACAGCAGTTCTTAAAAACTAAATAGATTTAAAATTTGTCTTTTAGG
>CACIBF010000035.1 GCA_902584815.1 uncultured Pelagibacteraceae bacterium | reverse complement strand
GGGCGATCAAGTATTATCAATTGAAACTGGAAAAGTTGCAAAGCAAGCAACAGCTTCAACCATTGTTAGATATGGTGACACAGTTGTAATGGCAAATGTTACTGCCGCTAAACAGGCAAAGCCAGATATAGATTTTTTTCCTCTTACAGTAAATTATCAAGAAAAATTTTATGCAGCAGGAAAAATTCCTGGTGGCTTTTTTAAGCGAGAGGGAAGACCAACAGAATTTGAGACTTTAACTTCAAGACTAATTGATAGACCTATAAGACCTCTTTTTCCTGAAGGTTTCAAAAATGAAACTCAAGTTATTCTTACAGTTCTATCTCATGATGGCGAAACTAACCCAGATATTGTTGCAATGATTGCTGCTTCTAGCGCTCTCACTTTGTCAGGAATACCTTTTATGGGACCAATTGCAGGATGTAGAGTTGGATATGATGGGAAAGATTTTTCTTTGAATCCAAAAATTAATGAAGACTCAGATCTTGATTTGGTTGTTGCTGGAACAAGTAACGCTGTTTTAATGGTTGAGTCAGAAGCAAATGAGCTTTCAGAAGAAACAATGCTTAATGCTGTTAGCTATGGACACGAAGAATCAAAAAAAGTTATAGATTTAATAATAAATCTTGCAGAAGAATGCGCAAATGACCCATGGGAATTTGAGTATCATGAAAATGAGACTTTGTTAGAAAATATCAATTCAAATTTTAAGGATGATATTAAAAATGCTTATTCTATTGTTGATAAGATGGATAGGCAGTCTGCTTTATCTGAAATTAAAGAAAAGCTCTTAGAACAATATTCCGAAGATGAGAATACTAGTTCTACTGAAACTCTTTCTTACTTTAAAAAAGTTGAAAAAAATATTGTGAGATCGCAAATACTTACTGATAAGAAGAGAATTGATGGAAGGAATTTAGATGAAGTTAGGAATATTTCATCTGAAGTTTCTTGGCTTCCAAGAACTCATGGCTCTGCTCTTTTTACTCGTGGTGAGACACAAGCAATAGTTGTAACTACCCTTGGATTTGGAGTTGATGAACAAAGAATTGAAGCTCTACAAGGTTCCTATAAAGAGAACTTTATGCTTCATTATAATTTTCCTCCTTACTCAGTTGGAGAAGTTGGAAGAATTGGAGCAACAGGAAGAAGAGAAATTGGTCATGGTAAGCTTGCCTGGAGAGCTTTAAAAGCTGTGTTACCAAGCAAAGAAGATTTTGATTATACTATTAGATTAGTTTCAGATATCACAGAGTCAAATGGTTCATCGTCTATGGCAACTGTTTGTGGCTCTTCACTTGCACTGATGGATGCTGGAGTTCCAATAAAAAATTCTGTTTCTGGTATTGCAATGGGCTTAATTAAAGAAGGCGATAGTTTTGCAGTTTTATCTGATATTTTAGGCGATGAAGATCATCTGGGTGATATGGATTTTAAAGTTGCTGGAACAAAAGATGGAATCACTTCTCTGCAAATGGATATAAAGATTACTGGAATAACAACTGAAATTATGGATCAAGCTCTTAACCAAGCAAAAGGTGGAAGACTTCACATCTTAGATGAAATGAATAAAGCTATTGACTCTCCTAGAACTGAATTAGGTCCGTACACCCCAAGAGTTGAAATGATTAAGGTGAAGAGGGATAATATAGGAGAGATAATTGGAAAGGGTGGTGCCACTATTAAAGACATTATTGAACAATCGGGTGCAAGTGTTGATATAAGTGATAATGGTACAGTAAAAATTGCTGGAACCAGCAAGGAGTCAATTCAAAAAGCTATAGATCTTATTAATTCTATAATCGAGGAGCCTGAAGTTGGACAAGTTTATGAAGGTAAAGTAGTTAAGATTATGGAATTTGGGGCTTTTGTTAATTTCTTTGGTAAAAAAGATGGATTAGTGCATATTTCACAATTATCTGATGAAAGAGTTGAAAAAGTTACTGACGTTATTAACGAAGGTGATACAGTAAAAGTGAAAGTTATTGGTTTTGATAAAGGCAAAGTTAAGCTTTCAATAAAGGATGTTGACGCTTAACTAATAATTCTTAAATGGCAAAAATAGACTTCCAAGAAGATAAACTACACGAAGAATGTGGTGTCTTTGGAATATTTGGAAGTCCTGATGCAGCAACATTAACCACTCTAGGTCTACATGCGCTCCAACATCGTGGTCAAGAAGGTGCTGGGATTGTAACCTTTGACGGAGAATCTTTTCATGGAACAAGACGTCCAGGATTAGTCTCTGATTTTTTTACACGTGAAAATGTTATAAAAAAACTTATGGGTAGTAATGCTATAGGCCACGTTCGATATTCTACCACTGGCGACTCAATCGTGAAAAATATACAACCTTTTTATGCCGACCTTTCATCAGGAGGATTTGCATGTGCGCATAATGGAAACCTCACAAATGCCTCAATGCTTAGACAAAACTTAGTGAATGATGGAGCAATATTTCAATCTACTTCTGATACAGAAACAATTTTACAATTAGTAGCAAGGTCAAAGCGTGAATATATAACTGATAAGCTAATTGATGCATTATTTCAAATTCAAGGTGCATATGCTTTAGTAATTTTAACAAATAAAAAACTTATAGGTGTTAGAGATCCATATGGAATAAGACCATTGGTACTAGGAGATTTAAAAGGCGCTCCTGTACTTGCCTCTGAAACATGCGCATTAGATATTATAGGGGCAAAGTATGTAAGAGATGTTGAGAATGGGGAAATAATTGTTATTACAGACAATAAAATTGAGAGTATTAAGCCATTTCCTAATGTTAATGAGCGTCCATGTATTTTTGAAAGAATATATTTTTCAAGACCTGATAGTATTATTGATGGTCGATCAGTTTATTCATACCGAAAAAATTTAGGCTCTGAACTTGCAAAAGAGTATAAAATTGATGCTGACGTTGTTGTTCCAATTCCAGACTCAGGAGTTCCGGCTGCATTAGGATTTTCGCAAACTTCTAGTATCCCTTTTGAATTAGGCCTAATCAGAAACCATTATGTTGGAAGAACCTTTATTGAGCCAACTCAAAGTATTCGCCAGTTTGGAGTGAAATTGAAGCATAGCGTTAATGTCTCATATATTAAAAATAAAAAAGTAATTTTGATTGATGATTCTATAGTTAGGGGAACGACAGCAAAAAAAATAGTGAAGATGGTTTATGATGCAGGAGCAAAAGAGGTTCATCTCGGAGTCTCTTGTCCACCAATTACACATCCTGATTTTTATGGAATTGATACTCCTAATTATGATGAATTAATTGCTTCAAACAAAAATATAAATGAAATGTCATCTATTATTGGAACAAAATCTCTATTTTTTTTAAGTTTGGATGGAACTTACCGAGCTATGGGCTGTGAAGAAAGAGATAATTCATCTCCTCAATTTACAGATCACTGTTTTACAGGTGAGTATCCAACACCATTAATTGATATGGAACAAGGCAACGTTTCTAAGCAGTACTCTCTTTTGACTGAAAAGAGTTAAATTTCTCTAGGCACACCTACTTTATTATACCCACAATCAACATAATGAGTCTCTCCTGTCACTCCTGATGATAAATCACTGAGTAAATACAAACCAGAGTTCCCTACTTCGTCTAGAGTAATATTTCTTTTCATAAGTGAATTTTTTTCAGACCATTTCATCATATCTTTGCCCCCAGAGATACCTGCCATAGCAAGAGTTTTCATAACACCAGCAGACAATGAATTAACTCTAATTCCATATTCACCCAAATCAGCTGCTAAGTATCGAACACTAGATTCTAAAGCTGCTTTTGCTACTCCCATTACATTGTAATTGGGAACAGCTCTTTGAGATCCGTCATAAGTTAGAGTAACCATTGATCCACCATTAGTCATAAGTGGATATGCCTCTCTTGCTATTTCTGTGAAAGAAAAGCAAGAAATGAGCATTGTATTAGAAAAATTTTCTCTAGTTGAATTGATATATTTCCCTTTTAATTCATTTTTATCTGAAAATGCAATTGAATGAAGCACAAAGTCAATAGATTGCCATTTATCTTTGATCTGGGAAAATGTATTTTTAATTGAGTCACTATTTAAAACATCACATTCAATAAAAAAATTATTATTTATTGATTCAGCTAAAGGTCGTATCCGCCTTAGGAGAGTTTCTCCCTGATAGGTGAAACATAAATCTGCCCCTTGCTCTGATAGTTTTTTTGCAATACCCCAAGCAATTGAATGATCATTTGCTACACCCATGACAATGCCTCTTTTACCTTCTAATAATCCCATATTAAATGTATTTCCTAAATACTAATGACGCATTCGTTCCACCAAACCCGAAGCTATTACTCATTGCCGTATCAAAAGCCCCCTCTTTGATAGATGTTAAAATATTTAAATCCCTAGCAGCTTCGTCAATATTCTCAATATGTGCAGACTCACTCATAAAATCATTATTAAGCATTAATAGAGAATATATAGCTTCTTGTACACCTGCTGCACCAAGTGAATGACCTGTTAGAGATTTTGTTGAGCTGATAAAAGGAGTTTCTTCTCCAAATACTTTTTTGACAGCGCCAAGCTCTGCGTTATCACCTACAGGAGTTGAAGTGCCGTGTGCATTTATATAATCAACTTTTTCATCTAAATTTTTGATCGCCATTTTCATACATCTCTCAGCACCTTCACCTGAAGGCTGTACCATATCATAACCATCTGAAGTTGCTCCATATCCAACTAACTCAGCATAAATTTTTGCACCCCTTGATTTTGCGTGTTCAAGTTCTTCTAAAACCAGCACACCTCCACCTCCAGCAATTACAAACCCATCTCTAGAAGAGTCAAATGCTCTTGATGCAGTCTCTGGAGTATCATTATATTTTGAAGATAGAGCAGTCATAGCATCAAACAAGGCAGACAATGACCAGTCTAATTCTTCTCCACCACCTGCAAAGATAATATCCTGTTTTCCCATTTGAATGAGCTCTGCTCCATGACCTATACAATGAGCACTTGTTGCACAAGCTGAGCTTATAGAATAGTTCATTCCCTTAATTTTAAAGAAAGTAGATAATGTTGCAGAATTTGT
>CACIBF010000034.1 GCA_902584815.1 uncultured Pelagibacteraceae bacterium | reverse complement strand
TGGTCAAGAAATCCTTACGTTGACATGTGCATACCATCAAAAAGTGATCCGACAATGGCCGCTCCGGGCAAACATTATATGTCTGTATTCATTCAATATGTTCCATTTAATCTAGCTAATGGTGGCTGGAATGAAGAAAGAAAGCAAGAGTTCGGCCGTCATATCGTTGATTGTATTTCTGAGTTTTCTCCAAACTTTAAAGATTTAATTAATCACTACGAGGTTAGGACTCCTATGGACTTAGATAGTGAGGTTGGCTTGACTGAAGGAAATATTTTCCAAGGTGAACTAACAATGGATCAGCTTATGTTTAATCGACCTGTTCCTGGTTACGCGCAATATCGGACTCCACTTAAAAATATGTATATTTGTAGTTCATCCACCCATCCTGGCGGAGGTGTGATGGGGGCGCCTGGAGCAAATGCTGCTAGAGAAGTTCTCCTGGATATGAAAATGCCTCCAAAAGGAAATTATTACTAATGTCTGAAAAAAAATATGATGCCATTATAATTGGTGGAGGTCATAACGGACTTGTGTGTGCAAATATACTTGCTAAAAAAAATAAAAAAGTTTTAGTTTGTGAAGCTCGTGAAAATTGTGGGGGCATGGTTAATCACGAGATTATAAATTATGTTCCTTCTATCCCTAATAGTGTTAGCCAATCCATTGGAGGATTAAATCTAAAATATAATTCTAAGAGTACTATTGCTCTTTCAGAGTCAGGAAAACATATTCGACTGATAGGAAATCAACATTTGGATCATGCTACAATTGCAAAATTCTCAACGCAGGATGCTGATCGATATCTTGAGTTTCATGACAAGATGTCTCAATTCTCAAAAGCTCTTGGTAAATTTATGTTGGATTCCCCACCACGGATTATGAATAATAGTTTTTCTGATTATGCAAAACTTTTCAAGCTTGGCTTAAATGTAAGAATGCTGGGCAAGAAAAGATTTAATGAATTTGCGCGAATGATTGGTTTAAATATAGCTGATGAATTGGAAGATAATTTTGAAAGTACTTTACTACAAGGACTTATTGCTCACGATTCTGTTTTAGGCTCAAACTTAGGTCCAAGATCTCCCGGCTCATTGATAAATTTATTATATAGAATGGCAGTTCACGGATACTCGTTATTCGGTGGCATCTATGAAATGGATGGTGGATCTGAAACATTCATTTCTGCTCTCCTAGATAAATGTAGTAAAAACAATGTTGAGATAAAAACATCAGCAGTTGTAAAACAATGCTTAATTGAAGATGATATGGCGGTTGGTGTAGAACTGAATAATGGAGAGAAATTTTTCGCTAAAACAGTTGTTTCGAATGCTGATCCTAGATCTACATATCTATGTTTATTAGGTGCTCAAAATCTTGATACTGATGTTAAAAGAAAAATAAATCATCATCGCTCAAAAGGACGTGTCGCAAAACTTTCGCTTCAATTGAATAAAATGCCAGAGTTTAATGATTGTGATGATACAGATTTAAATAGCCGAATGGTAATTTCCCCATCCATTGATTATATTGAGGAAAACTTTAATCCAAGTAAATTTGATAAATTATCTTCTGAACCCGTTCTTGAAATCTGTTTGAAGAAAGATAGTAATAATAATTCATCTTTAGATATTCAAGTTCAATATGCACCTTATAAAGTAAATGGTGGGTGGGAAAATATTAAAAATGATTATGTAAATTCAATTGTCAAAATTATTTCAAAGTACTCATCAAATATTGAAAGCTGCATAGAAAATAAAACATTTATTACACCTGATGATATAGAGCAAAATTACCATGTTTCTGGAGGACACTGGCATCATGGTGAGATTCAAATTGACCAACTATTTATGTTGAGACCTATACCAGGTGCTGCTCAGTATAAGACACATTTGGATGGCTTATATTTATGTGGTGCAGGAGCACATCCTGGTGGAGGAATGCACGGTATTTCAGGAAAAAATGCTGCAAAGGTTGTTTTGGGAGATTTATAAATGAATAATGATTTAAGATTCTCAGCATTAAAGAAAACCCCATTTCACTCAAGAACGAGTTTAGCTTCACGAACAAATAAATGGTATGCATGGAATGGATTTACTGTTCCTACAGAATATTCAACTATAGAGCTTGAATACACTGCGGCTCGAAATGGTACTTCTGTTATGGACTTAACCCCAATGGGCAAATATGAAATTACTGGTGGCGATGCGCATCACTTTGTTGATTATCTGGTAACAAGAGATCTATCAGAAATGAAAGACAATACAGTTGCATATATTATTTGGTGCAATGAAGACGGAAAAGTTATTGATGATGGAACAATATTCAAATACTCATCGAACAAATTTATGCTTTGTTGTGCTGTAAAAATTTACAACTGGTTAAATGACTCTGCTATTGGTTTTAATGTAGAGATTAAAGATGTAACAGATACAATAGCTGCTCTTTCTTTGCAGGGCCCAACTTCATGTTCAACTCTTAAAAACTATGGAGCAAATGATTTAGAAACACTAGCACCATTTGAAATGAAACAATTCACAATTAATGGGTATGAAGTTTTAATTTCCAGAACTGGGTTTACTGGAGATTTGGGATATGAAATATGGACTGACCCTGAAAATGCTAAGTCCGCCTGGGATAGTATTTTTGAAGCCGGTAAGCAACTTAAAATTAGACCATTCGGAATGCATGCTTTAGAAATGACTAGAATTGAAGCAGGCTTTATTCAAACAAATACAGATTTCATGGCAGCTGAAGATGCATTAAGGCCAGTTAGAATGAGATCTCCTTATGAAATTGGTATGGGATGGCTAGTTCATTTTAAAAAGAAGAATTACTTCATTGGTAAAAAAGCACTTAAGTTAGAAAAAGAAAACAGTACAACAGAAAGATGTCTTGTGGGCCTCGACATTGATGGAGATAAGCCAGCTCATGGGTCTGTAATTTATAACGAAAAAAAAGAAGATATTGGAATTGTGACAGCAGCTATGTGGAGTCCTACAATGAAGAGAAATATAGCTCTTGCTTCTTTAAGACGTCCGTACGGAATTAAAATCAAAGATAATATATTTGCAGAAATCTATCATCCAGAAGAAATTGAATATCGTAAGATTTGGGCAAAATGTAAAGTTGTGAAAAGGCAATTTTATAACCCCGAAAGAAGAAATAAGGTCCCCGCAGACCTTTATGAATAGCCAAAAATCAATATTTATAAGCCAATTCAATTATTGAACAGTCATTCAATTTAGGTTATAATGATTCATGCCAAAATCAACATCACAGACTACACCTAAAGATTTACTCAACACATTAGACGATAGAATATTGCATCCATGGCAATATTTAGAATATCGAGGTGAGGACGACCGCACCTTTATAGATAAGTCAAATGGAATTTATCTTTATGATAAAACTGGCAAAAAACTTATCGATGGGCCAGGGGGAATGTGGAATGTAAATGTTGGTCATGGCGTTAAAGAAATTGCTGACGCTGTGTATGAACAAATTACGAAAATGCCTTACGCAAGTCCATTTACAGAGTCGACCGAAATCGCTCATGATTATGCCTCTAGACTTGTTAAATATGCACCTGGCGATTTAAAAAGAGTTTTTTTTACTTCCGGAGGATCATCTGCAGTTGACTCAGCTTTACGCTTTGTAATGTTCTACAATAATGTATGTGGGCGAAGAGAGAAGAAGCAGATTATTTCAAGACATGATGCTTACCATGGAAGCACTTTTTTAGGCGCATCTTGTTCTGGCAAAGAAAGAGATAAAAATAATTTTGATTTTGCATCTAATCTTGTTCACCATATTTCGTCACCTAACCCTTTTCGTAAACCTGATGATTTAACTGATGAAGAATTCTGTAATTTAAAAGTTCAAGAATTAGAAAATAAAATATTGGAAATAGGTCCAGATAAAGTAGCTGCCTTTATAGCAGAACCAATTTTAGCATCAGGTGGTGTTATTGTTCCGCCTAAAGGATATCAAAAAAAGACGCATGCGATCTGTAAGAAATATGATGTTCTTTATATTTCTGATGAGATTGTTACAGGCTTTGGAAGATTAGGGCATATATTTGCATCAGAAAATTATTTTGATTTCACTCCTGATATTATTCTTCTAGCAAAGGGCATTACGTCCGGGTACGTACCTTGTGGTGCAGTTGTTATTTCAGAAAAACTAATGTCACAACTAGACAATAAAGAAAAAGTAATTTTTTCAAATGGATTTACAGATTCAGGTCATCCAGTCAGTATGGCAGCAGCTACTGCAACTCTTGATTATATGGAAAAAACAAATTTGTTAGACCATGTGAAAGAGGTAGGCCCATACTTTCAGAATAAATTGAGGGAGTTAACAGACCTTCCAATTGTAGGTGAGGTAAGGGGTGAGGGATTAATGGCTGCAGTAGAGTGTGTAGGAAATAAAGACAAAAAGGATCCTTTAAATCTGTCATATGAAATTGGCTCACGAATTAATGAGCACTGCCAACAACTAGGATTAATTGTAAGACCTCTATTTAGTACATGCGTAATGTCGCCATCTTTAATTATTACTAAAGAACAAATTGATGAACTTGTGTCAATTTTAAGAAAAGGTATTGAGCTGGCAACTGATGATATAAGAAAAGAAGGTCTTTGGTCATCAACTTCAAATTAATGAGCTCCTTTAATCAATACAAACAAAGCTATCAAGAAGGCAAAACACTTCCTCAGGATTTTTATACTGATGAAAGTATCTTTTCAGAGGAGATGAAGCAAATCTACTTTAAGCAATGGCTAATGGTAGATCATATTAGCCGTATTCCAAATCCAGGAGATTATTTTGTATTCGAAGCAGAAAAGGAATCAATAATAGTTATTCGTGGCAGAGATAATGAAATCAGAGCTTTTTATAATGTATGCACACACCGAGGCTCAAGAATCTGCCTTGATGAAGAGGGTTCAAAAAAACTTTTAGTTTGCCCTTATCATGCTTGGAGTTTTTCAGCAGAAGGTGAATTAAAAGCTGCGCGACATATGCCAGATGATTTTAAAATGGAAGATTATGGACTTAAGAATTGTCATATCAAAAT
>CACIBF010000033.1 GCA_902584815.1 uncultured Pelagibacteraceae bacterium | reverse complement strand
TCAAGAATATTGGAAAATAAAAGCAAATCTAGAAGTTGTAGATAATAACATTGAGGCGAGTCTTACTCATTATAATGGTGAAAAAGTTGATAAATTTAGTTTTAAAAATGAAGAGGATGCTAAAAAAGTTACAGAGTCTTTTAAAGGACAAAATTTTAAGTTTACCGATATTACAAAAAAACCAGCTTCAAGAAATCCTGATGCTCCTTTTTCAACTTCAACTCTTCAGCAAACGGCTTCTAGTGTTTTTGGCTTTGGAGCATCTAGAACAATGCAAATTGCTCAACGCTTATTTCAAGGAGTTGAAATTGATGGAGAAACAACAGGATTAATAACATATATGAGAACTGATAGCACTGATTTGTCAAAAGAAGCAATTCATTCATATAGAGATTTTATTCAGAAAAACTTTAATTCATCATACCTTCCGGAAGAAATTAGAAGCTTTAAAAGTAAAAAGGCTAAAAATGCTCAAGAAGCTCATGAGGGTATTAGGCCTACAGATATATTAAGAAGGCCAGAAGAGATGAAAAAGTATTTAGATGAAGATGGGTTTAAATTATACAATTTAATATGGAAAAGATCTCTAGCTAGCCAAATGAGCTCCGCATCATTTGAGAGAACTGCTATCTCAATTTCCAGTGAAAATGAAACAATAAAACTAAGGGCAAATGGTTCAATTCAAACATTTGATGGTTTTTTAAATATTTATAGTGAATTCAATAAAAAGCCAGAAACGATTGAATCCGAAGATAATGAAGATGATAAAGATTTACCTAGCATTACACTCAATGACAGTATTGATAACGTCAAACCAGCTAGCTCTCAGCACTATACCCTTCCTCCACCTAGATATTCAGAGGCAACACTTGTAAAAAAATTAGAAGAGCTTGGAATTGGAAGACCCTCAACTTATGCAAGCATCATTTCAGTTTTAAAAATGAGAAATTATGTTGAGGTTGAGAAAAATCGATTTGTTCCTGAAGATAGAGCTATTTTAATAACTGGCTTTCTAAAAGGTTTTTTCTCAAAATATATAGATTACGAATTCACTGCAGAAATGGAAGAGTCGCTAGATGAAATAACTTCTGGAACTATAAATTGGAAAGAGTTTTTAGATAAATTTTGGAAAAATTTTTCATCTAATATTGGTGAAGTAACTGATTTAAGAATAACTAATGTGCTTGATCATCTAAATGAGAGTCTTAAAAATCATATTTTTGTTGAAGCGGAGGGAAAAGATATTACTCGAGAGTGCCCTACCTGCTCCGGTCAGTTAAGCTTAAAGGTAAGCAGATTTGGGGCCTTCGTCGGCTGCTCAAACTATCCAGAGTGCAAATTCACAAGACCAATATCTCCAAAAAAAATGAAAGAAGTTGTTGAAGACAAGGTTCTTGGTATTGATGAGGAAACAAAAAAAGAAATCAAATTATTAAGTGGAAGGTTTGGACCATATATACAATTGGGCGATAATGATACTAAAGACAAACCAAAAAGATCAAGTGTTCCAAAAGGTATACCCGCGGCAGAAATTGATCTTGCAAAAGCAAATTATCTTTTGAGTCTTCCGAGAGAAATTGGTCTTCATCCTGAAAGTGGTGAAATGATTACTATAAACTATGGTAGATATGGTGGATATCTTAGTTGTGCAGAGAAAAACGCAAGTCTAGAAGATATTTCAGAATTTTTTGAAATAGGTATCAACCGTGCTGTTAGTCTTTTAGCTAATGCTAAACCTGGAAGATTAAAAAGTTCATCAGAAATTAAGACATTGGGAGATCACCCAGATGATAAAAAGCCTGTTAAAGTGATGAAGGGTAAGTTTGGTCCATATATTAAATATAAAACAATTAATGCAACTATTCCTGATCAATACGATCCTGAGACCATCAGTATGGATGAGGCACTCGACCTAATCGAGAGAAAACTTGAAAAAGATGGCAAATCAAAGAAAAAGAAAGTCAAAAAAAAGGCTATTAAAAAGAAAACTGTAAAAGATACAGATTCTTAAATCATTATTTAAATTCATTTAATTTTAATATAGTATTTCTTCATTCAAAATTGGAAGGAAAAATATGGCTTTAGCGTATAATGATGTAATTGATAAAAAAGATAGTTTAGATTTCAGAACACAAGCATTTATAGGTGGAAATTATGTTGACTCAACTTCTGGCAAAACCTTTGAAAGTATAAGTCCAGTTGATGGAAAGATTATTACTAATATAGCTGAATGTGATGTCGAAGACATAAACAAAGCCGTTATCGCTGCCAGAGAAGTTTTTGAAAAGGGTTCTTGGTCAAGAATGGCTCCAAACAAACGAAAAAAAATACTTTTCAATTTTGCAGACCTCATGAAAAAAAACATTTTAGAACTAGGGATTCTTGAAACTTTAAATATGGGTAAACCAATTACTAGAGCTACTGGTGATATTGCTGCATGCATTAACTGTACAAAATGGTATGCGGAAGCGATTGACAAAATTTATGATGATGTAGCTCCAACAGGGGATAATATTATAGCGACTATTACTCGTGAGCCTATCGGAGTTGTTGGGGCAGTTACTCCGTGGAATTATCCATTACTTATGGCATGTTGGAAATTTGCTCCTGCATTAGCGACTGGAAATAGTTTTATTCTTAAGCCAGCGGAACAGTCGCCTCTTTCAGCACTAAGGATAGCTGAGCTTGCGGTTGAAGCCGGTATGCCTGAAGGTGTATTTAATGTTGTACCTGGATTTGGTCCAACTGCCGGTAAAGCATTGGGCATGCACATGGATGTAGATAAACTTGGTTTTACTGGCTCAACTGAAGTTGGCCGATATTTTTTATCTTATTCTGGTCAATCAAATATGAAGAGGGTATCTCTTGAGTGTGGAGGGAAATCGCCAAACATTATTTTTGCCGATGCCCCTGATTTAGATCACGCGGCAAAAATGGCTGCTGATGGAATGTTTGGAAATAGTGGCCAAGTATGTGATGCGCCATCGAGACTACTAATTGAAAAATCAATTAAGGATGAATTTCTAGAAAAAGTAAGTGAATATTCTAAACCATGGATGCCTGATGATCCGTTTAAACCAGAAACTTTAATGGGTTCAATCGTAGATAAAACTCAAACAGAAAGAATTCTTGACTATATAGATACAGGAAAAAATGAAGGTGCTAATATATTAACTGGTGGAGAACAAGTAAAACAAGACTCTGGTGGTTATTATATAAGTCCAACAATATTAAAAGATGTAAAAAATGATATGAAAGTTGCAAAAGAAGAGATTTTTGGCCCAGTATTGTGTTCTATCGATTTTGAAAATGAAGACGACGCACTTCAAATAGCTAATGATACATCTTATGGTTTAAACGCGATTATCTGGTCAAATGATCTTAATAAAGTTCATAAATTGGCTAAAAGAATTAAGAGTGGAAAAGTTTTGATTAATAGTCTTAGTGATGGAGACATGTCCCTTCCACATGGTGGATATAAACAATCAGGATTTGGAAGAGATAAGTCTTTAGAAGCCTTAGATCAATATACACAATCAAAGCTTACATTAATCGAAACCAGATAAATTAATGCAATCTCTTTCTGATGATCTGCTAAGACAAATAAAAGATATTGAGATTATACCTGATAAACCTCTATTAATCACAGATGCTGATGAAGTTCTTTTAAATTTTGTTTCATGTTTTCAAGAATATCTTAAGCAAAATAATCTTTGGTACGATTTATCTTCGTATTCTCTATTCGGAAATATAAAAGATCATTCCAATAATGCTATTGAAAATACTCAGGTAAGCTTTCATCTTGAAAATTTCTTTAAAACTAACGCAAGAGTTATAACGTTTGCGAAGGACTCAATTAAATATATAAAGCTATTAATTGAAAAACTAAATTTTCAAATAATTGTATTAACTAATATACCTTATAAATATCTGGAAGATCGTAGAATATGTTTTAAAAACAATGGATTAGACTTGCCAATGATTGCTGGGTCCGGGCCAAAAGGAAAGATAATAAAAGAATTAATTTCTAATCATAAAAATAAAAATTTCTTTATTGATGATTTAGCTCCACATATAATTTCATCCAAGGATCATGCTGATCAAGTAAAAACAATTCATTATATTTCTAACAAAGAACTATCAAAACTAGCCATTACGCCTGATCAAGCAGATATTCGTGCAAATAGCTGGAAAGAGATATATATTTATATTAAAAATGAAATTAATAGATAAACTCACAGAACTTAGTATTTCAATACCTGAAGTAAATCCAGCTTTGGGTAGTTATGTTCCATTTAAAAGAATAAATAATCTAATATATATATCTGGGCAACTTCCCATTGTTTCTGGAGAAATTTCTACTGGAAAAGTTCCTATTTCTGTGAGTATAGAAGATGCAAAATCGGCTGCAAGAGTATGTATAATTAATACATTGCCATTAATAATAGAAGCAACCAACAATATAGATATTGAAAATATACAATGTATAAATATTTCTGGATTTGTTAATTCTGAAGAATCTTTTGAAAATCATCCAGAAGTAATTAATGGCGCTTCTGACTTAATAACTGATATATTTGGTTCAAATGGCAAGCATTCAAGGATTGCTGTTGGATGTAATTCTCTTCCGAAAAATGCATGTGTAGAAATTTCATCTATTTTTTTTATAGACAATTAAATGAACAATTTCCTTAAAAGGCCAATTGCTCATAGAGGACTGTTTGATAATATAAATATAGTAGAAAATACTCTTGCATCATTTAATAACGCAATAGACAATAATTACGCAATAGAACTTGACGTAGTCATGAGCAAAGATCATGAAGCAATTGTTTTTCATGACTATGACCTGAAAAGACTGGCAAATAAAGATATACAAATTAAAGATCTTACGTCACAAGAACTTCGTAATATCTTACTTTTAGATACTGACTCTTCAATTCCAACACTTGATGAAGTGTTATATGCTGTAAACGGAAAAACTCCTCTTATGATTGAGATTAAAAGTGGCAATCATCCATTTATTGAGGAAAGACTAACCGAAATCTTAAAATCTTATGATGGGCCAGTCTGTGTAAAATCATTTGATATAA
>CACIBF010000032.1 GCA_902584815.1 uncultured Pelagibacteraceae bacterium | reverse complement strand
TTTTTTAGGATACGATCAAAAAAATGATCTGAAACTTGAAATGTAATTATTCTTTTGACCTTTTGATTTTTAATTACTTTTTCTAGCTTTGCTGAATATGATAAATTTTTATTTTGATTAATCTCATTATAAATAACATTAAATTTATTATTTATAAGCTCATCACGATAAGATCTCATTGCACTTAAAAAAAGTATCAGTTTATGCTTGTGATATTTTTCTTGAGTGCAAAGCCCAAAATCTTCTGCCATATAAAAAAGATCTTTTTTATATTTTTCTAAATATTTTTGAGGAAATAGCTGATCGCCTAAAATAAGAAACATTGATTAAATATATTATTTTCCTGTAGATCCAAAACCTTTTTGATTTCTTGAAGTTTGATCTAAATCTTTCACTTCTTTAAAAGAAACTTTTACAACTTCATTAAAAACTAATTGTGCTATTCTATCATTATTTTTGATTATAAAATCTTCATTTCCATGATTAATAAGTATTACTTTAATTTCTCCACGATAATCTGAGTCAATAGTTCCAGGTGAATTTAATACTGTAATTCCATATTTTAATGATAGACCAGATCTAGGTCTCACTTGACCTTCAATATTTTGAGGTAAACTTACTGCTATTCCAGTGGGAATCAGTTCTCTTTCGTTTGGTTTAATTAAAATATCATTCTCTATAAAAGCAGATAAGTCCATACCAACTGATCCTTCAGTCTGGTACTTAGGAAGCTCAAAGCTATTATTGTTTAGCTTTTTAATTAAGACAGTATTTGGTTTCATTTTAGTAATTTAATGAGAGAAGTGATCTACAATTCTCTGAGATAGTTTGTTTGCTACTTCAGATTTAGTCATTTTTGGCCAATTTTCAATACCATGATTAGATAAAAGACATATTTCATTGTGATTTTTTCCGATAACTTTTCCATCTGAAACATCATTAGCAACAATCCAATCAGAACCTTTAGAATTTAGTTTAATAGTTGCATTATCAATTAAATTACTTGTCTCAGCAGCAAATCCAATAACTAACTTTGGTCTTTTAGAATTTCTTGTTCCAATTGATTTAAGAATATCCACATTCTCGCTCAGTTCTAAATTTAACACATTTCCTGTTTTCTTTATTTTTTCACTATTTAATTTCTCAACCCTAAAATCTCCTACGGCCGCTGCACAAACAGCAATATCGGATGGTAAATTATTTTCACATGCAATAAGCATTTCATTCGCTGATTTAACATTTACAAAATTGCAACCTATAGGAGGGTCTAAATGAGTTGGACCAGAGATTAACGTTGTTCTCGCACCTAACTGCGACAAACGATTAGCAATTGCATAACCTTGTTTTCCTGATGACTCATTAGAAATAAAACGAATTGGGTCGATCATTTCCTGAGTTGGTCCTGCTGTAACTATTGCAGATAAATTTTTAAGAGGTTTTGAATAATATGTTTTAATGAAATCTAATGTTTCATCAACAATTTTATTAGTCTCACTTAATCTACCTTCTCCATACTCTCCACAGGCCATAGATCCACTTTCAGGGCCAATAAAATTGATACCATCATTTTTAAGAATTTTAATATTTCGTTGTGTTGACTCATTAAGCCACATTTGAACATTCATTGCAGGGGCAATAATTACAGGTTTGTTGGTTGCTTTTAAAACTGTTGAGGCTAAATCATCTGCTATTCCATGAGTAATTTTTGAAATAATATTTGCTGTTGCTGGTGCAACTAATAAAATATCAGCCATCCTTGCAAGCTGAATATGACCCATTTGATGTTCATCAGTTAAATTAAATAGATCAGTATAAACTCTATTTTCTGATAAACTTTCTATTGATAGTGGGGTAACAAATTCTGAACCTGCCTTTGTAAGAATACATGTTATATCGCATCCCTCTTCTCTAAACTTTCTAATTAGATCAAGAGATTTATAGGCTGCAATTCCACCAGTTATAATAAGTAATATTTTTTTCTTCGTCATTATTTTCGAAATATATTTACTTTAATAAATAAATAAAAGACACCTTTTTAAAATTTATTGTTTTATATCAATGTGATAATTCCCAATATTATTATGAATACAACTCCACCTCTAAAAAGATAATTTGGACTCGGCTCTTTTTCTCTATTCATTTCACTGATTGTATCAATTGCATTTTCAGCCCTTGATAAAAAATTAGGAAGGTCCGGAACTTTTCTTGCTAAAACTTTTAAGGTTTCTTGGGTTTCCTTAAGTCTATTCTTTATACCTAATTCATCTTTTAACCATTCTTCAATTTCAGGCTTTGAGACTTCCCAAAAATTAATATTAGGATCTAAATTTCTTGCAACACCCTCAACAATTATCATTGTTTTTTGGAGAAGTAAAAGTTGCGGTTGCAGTGACATATTAAACTGTTTTGTTATTTCAAATAACTGCACTAATACATTGCCCATAGAGATATTTTTTGCTTTTTGATTTATTATCGGCTCTCCAATTGATCGAAGTGCTTGTGAAAAATCTTCAATAGATTCGTTTTTATCTATCAATCCTGCTTCTTTATGAATTTTTGCAATATCATGATAATCTTGTTTAATAAATCCATAAATTATTTCTGCGAGATAACGTCTATTTTGTTTATCTAATCTCCCCATAATTCCAAAATCTACAGCAATTAAATTACTAGATTCATCAACAAATAAGTTTCCTTGATGAAGGTCTGCATGAAAGTAACCGTCACGAATAGACTGTCTTAAAAATGTAACAATTAAATTTTTTGCTGCTTGTTGTTTATCTATCTGAGTATTGTCAATTTTATCAATAGGTAACCCATTTACTTTTTCAATTGTAAGAACTTTTTGAGACACCTTGTCCCAAAATACACTTGGTACTTTAAAATTTTCATCTCGTTTAGTATTTTCAGATAATTCAGATGCAGCTGCAGCTTCGTATCTTAGGTCAAGCTCGAATTTAATGACTTCTCTTGCTTTCTTTACTATTGAACCAGCTTGTAATCTTTTAAACTCTTGAAAATTCTCTAGAAATTTTGTTAACCATTCAAGCCTTTTCATTTCATCTTCAATAATCTCTTTTATGTTTGGCCTCAATATCTTAACAGCCACTTCAATTTCTTGGCTTTCATTCATAATTTTAGCAAAATGTACTTGAGCGATTGATGCAGCTGCAACTGGTTCACTAAAATTTTTAAATATCTGATCTATGTCTTTTTGAAATTCTTGTTCAATAATCTTAATTGCTTCATCTTTTGAGAATGGTGGAAGACTATCTCTCAGCAATGCCATATCTTCAGCAACAACATTTCCAATAATATCAGGACGTGTTGATATAAGCTGGCCTAATTTAATAAAAGAGGGACCAAGTTGATTTAGTGCCTGCGCAACACGAATACCATCAGCAGATTCTTTATATTCATTTGACTTTTTTTTTCCTAATGAAATTAAAAATGTAAAAACATCAAATAGAAATTTAAATTTAATATTTTTCCTAATTAGTTTAAGAATGTTATATTCTTTAAATGTTCTAATAATTTTTATAAAAAAGAAAAAATTAGTTATCATTTTTTTTCCACGCAGAATGAATGGCTACTACCCCATTAAATATATTTCTATATTCAACATCAGAAAAGTTATTATCTTGAATAATAGATCGAAATGCTTCTTGAGATGGAAATTTTTCAATTGTATTTGTTAGGTATTCATATGGTTTTTCATCGCCAACTACAACTTTTCCAATGATAGGTATTACTTTAGAATACAAAGAATACATTTTTGCTAGATTTACATTTTGAACTTTTGAAAATTCAAGGCATAAAAGTCTACCATTATTTTTGAGAACTCTCCTTGCTTCGTGCAACGATTGATTAATATCTGAAAAATTTCTAGCTCCAAATGATACTAGGTATGCGTCAAAAGTATTATCTTCGAAAGGAAGGCTCTCTGCATTAGCGTTCACCCAACTAATTCTGTCATCATGCTTATATTTTTTTTGCTTTCCATATTTTGTCATATTTATATTTGGGTCACATACTGTAACTAGACCCTCGCCGTTAATTCTATTTAAGAATCTTCTAGCGATGTCACCTGTTCCTCCTGCTACATCAATTATATTCATACCATAAGCAGGCTTAAGCCAATCTAGAAGACATTCCTTCCAATACCTATGAGCACCTACTGACATGATATCATTCATCAAGTCATAATTGCTTGCTACCTTATTAAATACTTCACTTGTTTTCATAAAAACTAAATCTAAATCAAATATTCATATTCTTAATAAATAGAAAGTTTAATATATATTTATATGCCTGAATTGCCAGAAGTTGAAACAGTTATAAGAGGAATTAGCTCTAGTATGTTGGGTCAAACCATCAATAAATGTGAGTTAAGTTTGAAAAAACTACGATATCCAAAAACCAGAAATTTTAAAAAAATTATACTTTCAACAAAAGTAATAAGTATCTCAAGAAGAGCTAAGTATATCCTCATTAATCTTAGTAATAATAAAACAATTATTATTCATCTTGGAATGTCGGGACGAATTATTCTTACCTCAAATAATAAAAATTCAAAATTCAAGCATACCCATATGAGTCTGTATTTTAAAAATAATTTAATAGCTAAGTTTATTGATCCAAGAAGATTTGGATGCATACTACTTTTCGATACTAAAGCCATTAGTAAAAATAGACTATTTATACATTTGGGACTTGAGCCATTAAGTAAACAGTTCAATCCAAATTACTTAGAAAGATCATGTCAAAATAAGAAAGCCTCAATTAAGTCTGTTATTATGAACCAATCCATAGTTGTAGGAATAGGAAATATTTATGCATCTGAATCACTTTTTCGTTCAGGTATCAATCCAAAGAGAAAAGCATTTAATATTACATATGAGCAATGTGTTCAATTAGTTAAAAATATTAAGTTTGTTTTGAATAGAGCTATTAAACTTGGTGGCTCAAGCATAAATGACTACTCCATGGTTGATGGAATGTTAGGATACTTCCAAAATGAGCTTAAAGTCTATGAAAGAGAGGGCAAAAATTGCTCAAAAAAAACTTGTAATGGACGTATATTAAGAATAGTAATAGCCCAGCGATCAACATATTATTGTTCGCAATGTCAAAAAAATTAATTGTAAGAATATGGCAAATACAAAATCTGCGAAAGCAAAAGTTAGAGAAATTCAGAATAAGACTGAGTTTAATAAATCTATTAAAAATAGATATCGTACCTTTTTAAAAAAAGTTGAACTAAATATAGTAAAGGGTGACAAAAAAGAAGCCCAAGCCTCTTTCAGAGCTGCAGAATCAGAAATAATGTCTGCAGTTTCAAAAAAAA
>CACIBF010000031.1 GCA_902584815.1 uncultured Pelagibacteraceae bacterium | reverse complement strand
TATTTCAAATATATTAAGAAGTGAAACATCTATCACTTCAAAATACAAAACGACAAATTATTTAGATAATATAGTTGCTAAACATGAAGCAATTAAAAGTAAATTTGATGATGCTTTATTTATAAATACTAAAAATAATATTTGCTGCTCTTCAACATCTAATTTCTTCTATCGTGAAGATAAAAGAATATTTACACCTCCTATTGAAGACGGAGTTTTAGATGGAACAATTAGAGAAATTCTAATTGCTAAAAGAAAAGTTGCCGTTAAATCAATAAAATTGAGTAATCTTAAAAATTGTAAAGAAGTCTTTATTACCAATAGCTTATTTGGTATAAGACCAGTTGAAAAAATCGAAAAATTTAATTTCAATATTGGTCAAGATACATATGATATTGATAAATTTTTGTCTAATTTGGGGATGTAAACGTAATTATAATGTTTAGTACTATTGCTCGAGAATATAAGTATATTCGTTTCTTTGTTAAGTTACTTGGACGTTCCAAAAAGCTTGATAAGAATAAATCGCTGACTGTTCCAGATATGATAGAGGAATCAATTGATAAATTTCCAAATAATATTGCAATTGAGTTTGAGGATAAGTCATATACCTATTTAGATTTAGATAAAGAGTCAAATCAGGTTGCCAATTGGGCTATAAAAAAAGGCTACAAAACAGGAGATGTTGTAGCATTATTAATGGAAAATAAGCCTGAATTTATTTTTATATGGCTTGGTTTATCAAAGCTAGGAATTACAATCGCTTGCTTGAATAATAATATTAAAAGTAAATCACTTGCTCATTGCATTCAAACTTCTAAAAGTAAAAGTTTAATTTTAAGCTCTGACCTAATTGATAATTACTCTTCAGCTGAAGATTTAATTGATGACCAACTTTCAGTTTATGTGAGTGGAGATAAAGTTCAAGGTTTTGAGAATATTGATGATGATAATGAAAAAAATACTAATCGTCCAAATTCATCTATAAGAAAGACTCTTACAAATAGTGAGTCATTATTTTATATCTATACTAGTGGTACTACTGGCCTTCCTAAGGCCTCAAATTTCAGCCACCAAAAATTTGCAGTAGGTTCAGGATTGCAAATGTTCTCTTTAAATATGAAATCAACTGATAAGACGTATCTAGTTCTCCCTCTTTATCACGCAACTGGAGGAGTTGTAGGGTTAGGTTCTACTTTATTTACTGGAGGTACAGTTGTTTTAAGAAAAAAATTTTCTGTTGAAAAATTTTGGGAAGATTGTGCAAAATATAAAGTTACAGTTATTACTTATATTGGTGAACTATTTAGATATCTTATATCAGCTCCAAAAAATGAATTTGAGAAGCAACATAATATAAGAGGTATGTACGGTAACGGTTTAAGACCCGATGTATGGAAAGTAGTACAAGATAGATTTGGAATTAATAACATAATTGAATTCTATGGAGCTTCAGAGGGAAATGTTTCATTGACAAATGTTGATAGTCGTTTTGGTTCAATAGGAAGAATTCCCCCATACGCAAAAAATGCTTTACCTACCAAAATAGTTAAATTTGATGTTGTAAATGAAAAGGTAGTGAGAAATGAGGATGGTTTTTGTATAGAATGTGAGAATGATGAAGCGGGAGAAGTGATTGGCCTTATCCCAAATGAAGATAAGTTTTCTGGTAAGTTTGAGGGATATACTGATAAAGAGGCAACAGAAAAGAAAATATTGAAAGATGTTTTTGAAAAAGGAGATCAATGGTTTTCTTCGGGAGATTTATTAAAGCGTGACAAGGATGGATATTATTACTTTGTCGATAGGATTGGAGATACATTTAGATGGAAGTCTGAAAATGTAGCAACGAGCGAAGTTAGTGAGGCAATTTCTACTTTTGCAGGCGTCAAAGAAGCAAATGTTTATGGAGTTTTAGTGCCAGGTGAAGATGGAAGAGCGGGCATGGCCTCGATAGTGCCTGGTGATGAATTCTCAATTAACGGCTTATATGAGCATCTTTCACAACATCTTCCAAAATATTCTATTCCAGTATTTATAAGAATATCAAAAGAAATTGAAGTAACAGGTACTTTTAAGTATAAAAAAACTGATTTAGTAAAAGACGGATTTGATCCATCAGTTGTAAAAGATCAAATGTATTATGCTTCGACAAGTGAAAATGATTATATTGATCTTGATGCGAATGCTTTTAAAAAGATCTCTGATCACGAACTGAAGCTATAATTTTAAAAGAAACACAATACTTGAAAAAAGAAATTCATTTAATATCTCCTAGAGGATTTTGTGCTGGCGTAACGAGAGCTATTGATGTTGTTAATATAGCATTAGAAAAGTATGGACCTCCCGTTTATGTCAAGCATGAGATAGTTCACAACAAGTCAGTTATAGAAGAGTTAAAACTGAAAGGAGCTGTATTTATTGAAGATATAAAAGATGTGCCACAAGGTGCTCCACTCATTTTTTCAGCACACGGAGTTTCAAAACTAGTTGTTAATGAGGCAAATGAGAAGAAGGCCATTACCATTGATGCTACTTGCCCTCTTGTAACTAAAGTTCATGTTCAAGCAAAAAAATTTAGTTCCCAAGGGTATCATATTTTCTTGATAGGTCATCGTAACCATCCTGAGGTTGAGGGAACTTTAGGTCAATTAGACTCTTCAGAAATCACACTTATTGAAAATACGAATGACGTTTCACTTTTAAAAACAAATTTTGAAAAAGTTGCTTTTGTTACACAAACCACCTTATCTGTCGATGATACAAAAGAAATAATTAATCAATTAAAGATCAAATTCCCAAAAATAGTATCCTCGGCAAAAGAAGATATTTGTTACGCGACCACAAATAGACAAAATGCGATCAAAAAATATGCAATTGGTTGTGACAAATTCATTGTAGTTGGATCAAGAAATTCATCAAATTCTAGTCGACTTGTTGATGTAGCAATTAATGCAGGTTGTTCAGATGCAATTTTGTTAGACAGTAAAGACGAGTTAGATTTAGATCTTTATGAAAATGCAAAAGTTATAGGTATCTCTTCTGGCGCATCTGTTCCTGAAGATTTAGTTTTAGATATAGTGGAGAAATTTAAGAGCAAATATGATGTAGAAATTAAAAATTTTGAACTTCAGAAAGAAACAGTATCATTTAATCTTCCAAAAAATATAAGGAGATGAATGATATAACTCAACTTAATTGGGATTATCAGAATCCTCATTACCTAAAATTCATAGTTGAAAGCAAGCACATAGACATCTTAGGACATGTAAATAATAAAGTTTACTTAGATTGGAGTGAAATTGTAAGTTGGAGTCACTCTAAGTCATTGGGAATAACCCCTGAAATATATCTTAAATTAAAATGTGCCTGCGTTGTTGTAGAAAATAAAATTAAATATGTTGGTTCATTATTTGAAGATGATGAAATCGCAATATCTACTTGGATTACTAGAACAGATTCAAAAATAAGACTTAGTAGATTTTTTCAAATTATTAGGATATCTGACAATAAAACAATTTTTCGTTCTAATGTAAATTATGTGTGTATTAGCTTAGAAAATTTTAAACCAAAAAAAATGCCCCAATTATTTAGGGATTCTTATAAAGTTACTACATAATGCAGGTAAGCAAGGTTAATATTGATGATTTATCCATGATAAAAGTAATTAACGATGACGCAATACCAGCTGTAAACTCCGTATCTGACGAAGAATTTATTTGGTTTCATAAAAATTCGATCTATTTTAAAAAGGTAACGTTAAATGAAATTTTGGCTGGATTTTTATTAGTACTACCAATGAATATTCCTTATAAAAGTCTTAACTATAGCTGGTTTTCTGAGAAATATGATAATTTTGCTTATATAGATCGAATTGCAGTTAAAGAGGAATTTAAAAGCTCTGGTATAGGAACATTGCTATACACAGACTTAGAGAAATCGTTGCCGAAAGAGATAAAAATGATTGCGTGTGAGTATAATATCAAGCCGCTAAATATGATTTCAGAAAATTTTCATCAAAAGATGGAATATAAAAATGTTGGAACCCAACTTACTGAAAATAATACAAAACAAGTTTCCTTGATGATGAAAGAAATAAATGTCTGAAAATATTTATGATGCAGTAATAATTGGAGCAGGGGTTATTGGTCTTGCAATATCAAGAAAATTAGCTCAAGAAGGAAAAGATGTTCTGATTATTGAAGAACAGGGGCAAATTGGATCTGTTACAAGTTCACGGAATAGTGGTGTTATTCACGCAGGTGTTTATTACGATAAGGATTCTTTAAAGGCTAAGTTTTGTCCTGATGGCAATAGAAGAATGTATGAGTATTGTGTATCAAGGTCTGTGCCACATTTAAATACTGGTAAATTTATTGTGGCTACATCCAATAATGAAATTGAAAAATTAGAAGTAATTTATGACCAAGCAAAAAGTGTAGGTATTATAGACATTGAAAAAGTTTCAGGTAATCAGGTATCAAATGTAGAGCCTTTGGTTAAATGTATTGAAGGGTTATATGTTCCATCTTCAGGAATAGTAGATACATCAGCTTTAATGAGGTCCTATTTAGGAGATATTGAGGATAACGGAGGCATGGTAAGTTATAATACTTTTTTAAAATGTGCTGACTTGAAAGATAGTATATTTAAAATTATAGTAACTCAAAATAATGAAGAGATTGAGATTAACTCTCATATTTTAATAAACGCTTCTGGAATTTTTGCTGAAAAAGTAGCTAATAATTTTTTATTTTTAGATAAGTCAAATATTCCAAAAACATATTTTGCTAAAGGAAACTATTTTGAAACAGGAAAAAATCTTGGGATAAAGCATTTAATATACCCTGTGCCAAATGAGGCTAGTCTTGGTTTACACTTGGGCCTTGATATGGGCATGACTGTACGATTCGGACCAGATGTTGAATGGACTGATGAAATTAATTATACTGTCGATGCTGATAGAGAAGAAATGTTCTATAATGATATAATTAAATATATTCCCTCCATAGATCGTTCATTACTAAAACCAGGATATTCAGGAATCAGACCAAAACTTAAAAATCAAGGTGAGGGTAAAAGTGATTTTAAGATAGATTGTGTAAAACAACATGGAATAGATAATTTAATCAATCTTTTTGGAATGGAATCACCTGGTCTTACATCATCACTTGTAATAGCAGATTATGTGAGTGAATTAGTTAATTAAGAAAAAAGGTCTATATCTGTGTTATTAGAAATATAGGACTTCATTTTCATCATTGCACTTTTTTCAATTTGCCTAACTCTTTCCTTTGAAATATTGAGCTTCATTCCTAAAGTTTCTAAGGTTTGAGAATCTTCTTCAAGATGTCTATTTTTTATAATTTGTATTTCACGATCATCAAGTATTTCAAGAGCGAGTGCAATTAGTTTCTTCTTAAATTCAACTTCATTTTTATTGAAAATCTTTTCATCAGGTCTTGCATCTTCATCCTCAATCAAACTTAAGAACTCTTCCTCACCATCATCACTTATTTTGTGGTTAAGTGAGCTA
>CACIBF010000030.1 GCA_902584815.1 uncultured Pelagibacteraceae bacterium | reverse complement strand
ATTAATGATGAAGAAGTAAATTTCGTGATTAGAAACATAAGAAATTTCTATCATAAAAAATAAGTATTATGACTAATGAGTTTAAAGTATTACAACATGACATAAGAGAATTTATATTAGACTCAGTCTATAAAGGACAGTCTTCTCACGTGGGTTCTTCATTATCATGTGTAGATATACTTATTGCACAGATGACTTTTTTATCTAGTCATCACCGATATGATAAGTTATCCGCAATTAAAAATATTATTGTTTCAAAAGGACATGCCGCTGCTGCACTTTATGGACTTATAAAACAAGTGACAAAAAATAATGAAATTCAGCCTGATAAATATTACCAAGATAACTCGTGGTTAACAGGTCATGTATCTCATAAAGTTAATGGGATAAGTCATTCGACTGGTTCTTTGGGTCATGGATTGTCAGTTGCAGCTGGAATGGGATTTCAAAATAAGCAAGATTTTTTCTCTGTTTTGTTGAGTGATGGTGAATTACAAGAAGGTTCAAATTGGGAAGCACTTATGGTAATGCCAAATTTAAAAATAAATAATGTTTCAGTTATCATTGACTATAATAATCAACAAAGCTTCTGTAGTGTTAGTGATACCATGAATATTGAACCGTTAAAGAGTAAACTTGAATCGTTTGGATGGGCAGTTTCTGATTGTGACGGACACAATATTGAAGAAATATATAAATTATTAAATAAAGATAATGATGAAACTAAACCAAAAATTATTATTGCGAATACTATTAAGGGTAAAGGAGTATCCTTCATGGAAAATAAAACCGAATGGCACTATAATTCTCCAGATGAACAACAGCTTAAAAAAGCTAAAAGAGAAATTGCTGAAAAATATAAATGAGAAATGTTTTATTAAAAAATTTAACTGAAAGAAAAGACGACTTCCTATTCATTACCGCTGACATAGGTTATCGAGTAGTTGAAGTATTACGAGATAAATTACCTGATAAATTTTTAAATACGGGAGTAAATGAACAGTTTATGGCTTCATTTGCAGCTGGCGTAGCAAAAACAAGACCAAGCTTTATTTATTCTATTGCAAACTTTTCTACATTAAGGTGTTTAGAGCAAATTAGAAATGATATCTGCCTTCACAACTTACCAGTATGCGTTGTAAGTGTAGGGGGTGGATTTGGTTATGGTGCACTTGGTGCCTCACATCATAACTTAGAAGATATTGCATGTTTAGGAGCAATGCCTGGTATGAATGTTTTTATGCCTTCATCAAAAAAAGAAGTTGAAGTAGCTACTGATTTTTTCTTTGAAAATAAATCACCAACATATTTAAGGCTATCCAACCTTAGTATTGAATGTGAAGTAGGTAATGCTCCAAATCTAGAAGGCAACTTTTTTATTAAAAGTGAAAGATCAAAAATATTAATTATTTCAAATGGATATTTGTTAACCTCTTTATTTAATGTTCTTCAAAAAAATGACAAGGATTCAAAATATGACCTTTATTCATTTTTTAAATTTTCTGAAGAATCATTTAAAAAAATAAACTTTGAAAATTATGAAACAATTATAACTTATGACGAATCTTCTTTTAATGGAAGTTCTGCATGTTTACTTCACAAATATTTATCTGATAATGAGATTAATATCAAAGTAAATAGTTATTATGTAACTGACTATACGGCGATACCTGGAGGATCTGCTGAATTTTATAGATCTAAGTTTAGTATGTCACAAGAGGATATGAAGAAAAAACTTTTCGGCTGATCATATGATTGATATTTATGATATAAGTGTTTTTAGAAGTATTACTCTCTTATCTTCATTTATTATATTAATAATATTCTTTATTTTTTTGAGAAAGAGAAAATTTTCTGTCGGTGAATATTTATTTTGGTCCTCAATTAGTTTAGCAATTTTTATTCTATCACTTAAGCCCCAAATTATTAATTATATTTTTTACTATATAAACTTATCCTCTAATGAAAGGTATGATAGACTTATTTTAGTAAATTATATTTTTTCATTTCTATTAATTTTTTTACTTTTTTACTATAGAGGTAAAATAAATTCATCGAGAGAGAGTTTTATCAAAAATATTCAAAACCAAAGTGTTAAAAAATTTTTGAGTAATACTAGAATTAGTTTATCTAATGACCTAATTATACTCATCCCAGCATATAATGAAGAAGATAATATCTCTTCAACCTTAAATAAAATTCCAGAACAAATTTGTGGTCTTAAACCTTTTGTTTTGGTTATATCTGATGGAAGCGATGATGAAACTGCCTGTATTGTGGAGAAAATGGGATTTAATGTTGTAGAGCATTCAGTTAATTTAGGGCAATGTGCAGCATATAGAACTGGATATATGATTTCTAAATCACTAGATTTTAAATATCTTATTCATTTAGACGCTGATGGCCAATACAACCCAACACAAATTGAGAGACTTTTGATGCCTTTAATATCAGATAATTTTGATTTTATTAGTGGCTCAAGAATCTTAGGTTACTATGAAAACAAATATTCTTATAATCAAATTATTAGAACAATCGGTTTAGCTTTTTTTAATTTAATACTATCAATTATTTTGAAAAGAAAAATTACAGATTCTGCTAGTGGCTTCAGATCAATAAAAGTCGAGTTGCTGAAAAAACTTGTATTAAAACAAGAACAATTTCATAGTACTGAGTTACTACTTGAGGCCGTGAGTAAAGGATCAAAATTCAAAGAGGTGCCTGTATCTTTTTTAAAGAGAAGTTCTGGTAAAAGTAAAAAACCACATTTTATAAAATATGGTTTTGGTTTCTCGATAGCAATATTAAAAACCTGGTTGAGAATTAAATGAAAATTATAATTTTAGGCGGTGATGGCTTCTGTGGTTGGCCTACTACTCTTAAATTATCATCTGAGAATCATGAAATACTAATAATTGATAGTTTTGTCAGAAGAGATATTGATAAAGAGCTTGGAATTAAGTCAGTTACCCCAATAAGCTCTTTAAAAGATAGGCTTGACTCTTGGTATAAATTATCAGGTAAAAAAATAAATTATTTAAAATTTGATATTGCAATTGATTATGACTCTTTATTAAAAGCTTTTAATGCTTTTAAACCCGATGTAATAATTCATTTTGCCGAACAGAGAGCGGCACCTTATTCAATGAAATCATCTTGGCATAAAAGATACACGATTAATAATAATATAAATGCCACCAATAATGTATTGGCTGCAATTGTTGAAATCAAATTAGATGCTCATCTTGTTCATCTTGGAACAATGGGAGTTTATGGCTATAAAACTCCTGATATAGAAATTCCAGAGGGATATTTAAATGTAAAAATACAAAAAGAAAATGAGTATCATGACCTAGAAATATTGTATCCATCTGATCCAGGAAGTATTTACCATTTAAGTAAAGCTCAAGATCAATTACTTTTTTCATATTATAATAAAAATGATGGGGTTAGAATTACTGATTTACACCAGGGAATTGTTTGGGGTATTCAAACAAAAGAAACTTTGATCGATGAAAAATTAATAAATAGATTTGATTACGATGGAGATTTTGGAACTGTTTTAAACAGGTTTATCGTTCAATCAGTATTAAACTATCCCCTTACGGTTCATGGTAATGGTGGACAAACTCGTGCTTTTATCAATATCAATGATTGTGTTGAATGTATTAATCTTGCTGTTAAAAATCCACCAGGAACAAATGAAAGAGTAAAAATTATGAATCAAATGACTGAAACACATAAAATTATTGATTTAGCAAAATTAATCTCAAATAAAACTGGTGTCAAAATAGAAAAAGTTGAAAATCCAAGAAACGAAAATGCAGAAAATGAATTAGATGTATCAAATAAAAATTTTATTGATTTAGGATTGAAGCAAACAAAATTAGATGAAACATTAATAAATGAAATTTCAATAATTTCAGAGAAATATAAAGAAAGAATCGATAAAAATAAAATTCCGTGTAAATCAAAATGGAGGTAACAAAAATATTAATTACTGGTGGAGCAGGTTTTATAGGATCAAATCTTATTCGATATTTGAACAACATAAGAAAGAATAAATTTGAAATATATGTTATTGATAATGAAATTGTTGGAAAAAAAAGTGATATTAAATATCCCATAAAAAAGTTTTATAAATTTGACATTTCAAAAAAAAGTACATTTGAGAAAATAAATATAAAATTCGATTCAGTAATACATCTAGCAGCTGAAACAGAGGTAGTGGCTTCGACACTCAACCCTTCTAAAACGATGAAAACAAATGTTAATGGAACTTACAATCTTTTTGAATTTTGTAGAAATAAAAATATAAAAAAAATAATCGTTGCCTCAACAGGTGGAGCAATAATTGGAAATTATAATAAAACTATTTATGAAGATACGACTGCAAAACCAATTTCACCATATGGATTGTCAAAACTTTTCAATGAAAATCTAGCATTTACATATAACAACACCTATGGAATGAACATTTCCTGTTTAAGGTTTGCAAATGTTTATGGTCCTGGTAGCCAAAAAAAAAATAGTGTTATTGCAAAATTTTTTTATAATATCGAAAAAAATTTACCAATTGTCATTTATGGAAATGGAAAACAAAAGAGAGATTTTATTTATGTAGATGATATTTCTAAAGGAATACTTAAGGTACTGTTATCAAATAAAAGTGGAGTATTCCAATTTGCAACAGGAAAAACAACAAGTATAAATCAATTAGTAAAAATGATGAAAAATATTTATTTAAATAGTAAAAGTATAAAAACTTTATTTCTTCCTGAGAGAGCTGGTGAAGTTTTCGAGACTAAAATTAGCAATAAAAAAGCTAAAAATGAACTAAAATTTTTAGCTAATACAAAAATAAATATCGGTTTAAAGAAAACATTAGGTTTTATCAGAAATCTTTAATTAATTATAATATCTCACAAATTAATCATATTCTTTACTTCTTAAATACGTTTTGTTTGCAATTTTTGCTATTTCAAGATCATTTTTATCATCAATATCTATAGCTGAATACCATGGTAAAGGTTTAAATTTATGTCCTTTGCCATAAAATGTATTTGCTCTCAATAGCTCTGATGTTTTTGCTATCCATATAGCACCTGAGGGACAAAAAAGTTTTTCAAGATCTTGTGATCTTTTTTTTATTTCTTTTGGAAAAAGAAACTTAGGTATATTTTTTTTATTAATTTTTAGTGCCCACCATGGATTAAGAAATCCATACTCTAGACAGCTTAATTGAAAATTTAATTTATTTTTTAAAAAAAATTTTATTGAGCTTCTAATTTCTTTAGCACTTCTATTTGGACAATTTGCCATTAATTGTACTACAATATCTGGATGATATTTGAATTCATTCTTTAGTTTTTTAACATAAGCACACGTAACTTGACTTATAGGGGTGTAATCATCTGAAAGTCCTTCTCGCATAAACGGAACTTCAGCTCCAAATTTTAGAGAAATTTTTTTGATTTTTTCATCATCAGTTGATACGACAATTTTATCAAATATTTTAGATTTTTTTGCAGCTTCTATCGTCCAATATATCATAGGTTTACCAAAAAAATTTAAAATATTT
>CACIBF010000029.1 GCA_902584815.1 uncultured Pelagibacteraceae bacterium | reverse complement strand
AAGTATTTCAGAAGTGTTGGTAATTTTATAATTATTATAATTATAATATATTTTCCTTTTATCAAAAAAAATTAGATTTAATCCGTTTGAGCAATCAATTCCTAATATCATTATTTCAATTATTTAAATGCAATAGAATTTACATCTATTGAGTGGTATAATCTAAAGAATAATTATGATTAATAAACTAAATATTTTACGATTTTTTTTAGGAATAATATTTGTCATTTTACCTAGTGGATTAGTGATAGCTGAAGATAGTGGAGTTTCGGTTTTTATGTATCATAGAGTAGGAGACCATAGATATCCATCTACGAATGTAAGTATTGAACAATTAAAATCTCAAATTTTTGAAGTAAAAAAAAATCACTATAATATATTGAAAGCATCTGATGTAGTAAAACATATAGCTGAAGGTATTGAATTTAAAAAAAACTCAGTAGCATTTACTATCGATGATGCATATGTATCTTTTTATGAAAATGGGTGGCCATTATTTAGAGATAACGATATACCCGCCACACTCTTTATTTCAACGGATATGACTGATTTTTCGATACCGGGTTATATGAGTTGGGACCAGATAAGAAAATATATAAATGAAGGAGGTTTAATAGGTCAGCATACTGCCTCTCATATGAGCCTTCCATTTAATAATGTGGAAAACATAAAAGAAGATATACTTAGATCACAAAAGAGATTTATGGAAGAACTTGGCTTTGTTCCAGATTTATTTGCTTTTCCTTTTGGTGAAGCTAGTGAAAATGTAATTAGTATTATCAAAGATCTAAATATCAAAAGTGCGTTTGGTCAGCATTCTGGTCCAATATCTCATAAGTCAAATATTCATTACATGCCACGATTTTCAATTAATGAAAATTTTGGCGATATAGAAAGATTTACTTTTTCTTCTTCTTTAAAACCACTGATTGTAAATAATTTAAAACCAAGTGATATGTTTATCTCAAATTCTAAATTACTTAATTTTAGCTTTGAAGTCGAAAATAAAAAATTAATTAATGGATTACAATGTTTTGGAAACCTAACGGGTGAATGGACTTCAATTGATTTGGTTAAAAATGAAAGTAGTATTTTGTTTAGTAAACAAACAACGTATAAAGAAGGACGGAGAAGAATTAATTGTACATCAAAATTTAATGGTGAGTGGTATTGGTTTGGGCACCAAATACTTATTAAGTAAGATTTAATAAAGAGGGATCAGTATCCATAAATTGGATTTCAACATTTTCAAGTTCTTCAAATTTATTGATATCTATTATTTTTTTTAAGGTATTTGAATAATTACTATCAACAGCATACTTATCTAAATACTGATAAAGATATGACCCTAAAACTTGAATATTATGCTCCCGCAATAATTTTCTATTTATTCTGAAATTGTTATAGTTTTGATGAGTGTTTAAATTCTTCATATATGAAGCAACAGAATTACTCAAACTTAAAAATGATTTAATTTCATAAACATCATTTACATCTCTTTCTTTAGGAACTATACCGCTGCCTGTTTTCCAACTCCACTGACCGTATAAAGCATTTCCCTCCATAGCGAATCTTGATGTTCCCCATCCAGACTCTATTGCTGCTTGTCCTAAGGCAATTGAGACAGGAATAATATCAACTTTTATAATTAGATCATTTATATCGTTAGATTTTACTTTGTAACTAGACATCATCTTTCCAAGCCACATTGCTTCACTTCGATTAATTTTACTGAAATTATTTTTTAAATTTTTAATCCTATTATTTAAAGTTTCTATTCTATTATTTTCTTTAACAATTAAAGGTAAAATAGATCGAACAAATAGTGATTTTTTCTTAGATGAAGAGACAATTTTAGAAAAATCTTCTGGTAAGCTTGAAATATATAAATTAGGCACTTTTTTATGCTTTAAAACTGTTTCGTAATTATAATTATTTTTATTAAAAACATTTACAAGATCTTTGGTTAAAAATTTTTCTTCATCAACAGCATATAACTTTGTTATTCTATTTATTTCATTATCATCAGCATCTATTGAGGCATAAGGCTTTACAGGGTCTATAGGTTTTTTTACAACTTGATTCGATGATTGATTTGTTGAAATTAGTATTAATAGAGAAAGAAACCAAAAAAGAGTTAAGATAATAAATTTAAAATGAGCAATATTAAAGTAAGTTCTATACATTGTACTGCTCAACTCCTACAACATCTCTTACGTAATGTTTTAAAAGATTTTCAATACCATTTTTCAAAGTGATAGAGGAGCTTGGACATCCAGCACAACTACCTTGTAAGTTTAAATAAACGATGCCATCTTTAAATTTTTTGAAATCAATGTCTCCACCATCTTTTGCAACAGCAGGTTTAACTTTTGCATTTAAAACATCACAAATTTGATCAACGGTACTTTTATCTTTTTCATCGAAATCGATATTTTCAATTTTATCAATTTGATTAGTATCATTAAGTATTCTTTTGCCCGATGATATATAGTCAGAAATAATAGTAAGAATTGGAGCCTTTAATTGATCCCAATCATAATTTTTTTTATTTATTGAAATAAAATCTTGGCCAAAAAAAACTTTTTCAACTCCTTTTATTTGAAATAAGAGTTTGGCAAGATCAGAATTACTGCATTCTTCAGTACTTGAAAACTCGTATGACTTATTATCTATATCTAAATCGAGAAGAAATTTGAGCGAATTAGGATTCGGAGTTGATTCTGTTTGTATAAACATAATATTTTATTTATATATTTAGAATAAAAAAAAATTAAAGAGTTGTAGTTTTTTTTTAATTAAATATATGAAATGCTTGTTTTTTTTTAATCTGCCCTGGATGCCAAATCGTCAATCGAATCATTCGTGATCCCAGATGGAATAACTACGACAGGTGCTGGCAATATTCCAGATTTTTTACCAGCAAGCAATGAAACGAGAGGCCCAGGATTTTCTCCTACTGCAGCCGCAAGAACCAAAAACCTTATTTGTTCATCTTCTTGTAGATAATTTATTATTTGCTCACTTGCAATACCCTCTTTAATTACAATTTCAGGTACTATCCCAGTCATATCATTTATAATATTAGACCATTTCTTTAATTTTTCTTCAGCTTCATTACGAGCTTCTTGAATTATAATATCTTCTACTGATTGCCATTGTTGAGGATCTGAATGTTCAATTATATTAAGAAGGACGACTCCACCTTTAGTACTCAAAGCTCTTTTTGCAGCAAATCTTATTGCGGTACCTAACTCTTCTGAGCCGTCAACAATAACTAAAAATTTTGATCTATGATTCATGTATTTATAAACCCAATAATATCATATATTTCAGACATAGTTTTTGATGCCTTTAACTTAGCTTTTTCATTTCCCATACTCAATACATTATCTAGATATTTTTTTATCATCCATTAATCTTCTAATTTCATTACCAATTGGTGAAATCTTATCAACTATTGCGTCAGCAAGATCTGATTTAAAGCCTGAAAAATTTAATCCTTTATAAAAATTGATTAATTCATTTTTATTTTTATCTGTAACACCTGTAAAAATATTCAATAAATTATTTATTTCTGGAAATTTGTTTACTTCATCTAAACTTGATGGCATTAGTGTATCTGCTGTTTTAGATTTTTTTATTTTTTTAATTATTAAATCTTTATCATCTTGTAAATTAATTCTCGAATAATCAGATAGGTCAGATTTACTCATTTTTGACATCCCATCCCTAAGTGACATGATCCTAGATATATCACGATCAATAAAAGGTTCAGGCAAAGGAAAAAAGTTTTCTACATTAAAATCATTATTAAATTTTTGAGCAATATCTCTAGTAAGTTCAAGATGCTGCTTTTGATCATTCCCAACTGGCACATGTGTTGCCTTGTATAGCAAAATATCAGAGGCCATTAAGATTGGATATGTATATAAACCCGCACTTGCTTTTTCTTTATCTTGTCCTGCCTTTTCTTTGAATTGAGTCATTCTATTTAACCAGCCTATGCGACAAACACAACTTAGAACCCATGCAAGTTCGGCGTGAAAAGAAACTTGGCTTTGATTAAAAATGATACTCTCGTCCTGATTTATTCCTGAAGCTAAATATGAAGCAACAATTTCATACGTATTATTTTTAAGTTCTTTAGGGTCTTGAAAAACAGTAATTGCATGCAGGTCAACAACACAAAATAAACATTCATAATCCTTCTGCATTGAAACAAAATTTTTAATAGCACCTAGGTAATTTCCCAGATGAAGATTGCCTGTGGGCTGAACTCCAGATAAAACTATATTTTTCTCACTCATCACTTAAAATTTGTTTTTTTAAATTAACATAATTAAACGGTTTATAAAAACTTATCATTGTAAAAAACACTACTAATCCAGAAATTAAAATTATTATAAAAAATAAGGCATCATAGAAAAAATTTGAAAAAGAAAGAGATAAATAAACATTTTTGATAACAAATAGGTAAAATCCTAATAAAGATGAGACAACTAAAATCACAGAAAGTGGAGCAAAAAACTCATTTGAATGACTAAAATATTTATTTTTAAACAAGTAAAAATATAATAATACAACATTAAACCAGCTTGAAATGACAGTTGCAGCTGCAATACCCAGAAAACCAAACTCAATAAATAAAAAAATGCTTAAAAATGTATTTAAAATTACAGTAATTATTGAAAAATTTAATGGAAGTTTAGAGTTCTCATTTGCAAAGAAAATTGGCGTCAGTATTTTTACTAAAATAAAAGCTATAAGGCCTAAAGAAAAGACTTTCAGAGCCATTGAGGAGTTGTGAGTGGAAATAGCATCAAATGCACCCCTTTCAAATAAAAAAGAAATAATTATTTCTGGCAATACATACAATGCAACTGAAGCAGGAATAGCCAGAAGCATTGAGTATACTATAGTTTTTTCAATTGTTTTATTAATACTTGATTTATTGTTTTCTTTAATTTTTTTTGAAATACTTGGAAGTAAAACAATTCCTATTGCAATACCAATGAGAGCTAAGGGAAGCTGATAGATACGATCTGCATAATAAAGAAAAGAAACTGCACCTGTTTCATATGAAGCGATAATAGTTCCTATCAATATGTTTATTTGCAAAATACCCGAGGATAAAAAACTTGGTAAAAAAAGTTTATAAAATCTAATAAGAGGATCACTCAGATATTTTTTTGAAAATTGAATGATAATTTTATTTTTTCTTACAGCAAAAATTAAAAAAAATATTTGGGTAATGCCTGAGATGATAACAGCCCAAGACATCCAAAAAATATAGTCATTATTATGGAAAGCTGCAAATAAGACAGAACTAGATAAGATCACATTTAATATTACTGGTAAACCAGCTGATAATGCAAATTTACCATGCGAATTTAAAATTGAAGATAGAATTGAAACAATACTAACTAATATTAAAAATGGAAATACAATTCGAGCTGATGTAATTAACATTTCAAATTTATTTTGATCTTGATGAAAACCTGGTGCTAATATTCTTAAAATTGATGGCATAAAAATTTCAATAATTGCAACTAATAAAATTGTTGATGAAAGCAAAATTAACAATGAGTTGCCAGCAAACTCACTTGCTTCTTTATTCTTATCTTCACTAATCAGCTTTGAATATATTGGAACAAAAGCTGAATTAAATGCTCCTTCTGAAAAAA
>CACIBF010000028.1 GCA_902584815.1 uncultured Pelagibacteraceae bacterium | reverse complement strand
CTGTATTTGCTTAGATTTAAATTTTTCATACCTTGAAGGCTCACCTTTATTCTGAATTTCAATTCCGATTGAATTTTTATTTAATGATCTATCACTATTCCAAAATGACGTACCTGCGTGCCATGCTACATTCTTATCATCTACTAACCTGCTTAATGAACCTTTCTCATCAATGAAATAGTGGCAGCTTACTTTACTTTTCTTATCTCTTAGTCTTCTGATAGATGCTTTAGCTGTTGCCATTCCAGTATAATGAATAATGATAAATTTAATCTTTCTATGCCGTTTCTCGTCATAATTAGGTGAAGGTTTATTTGCTATTTTCATACTGTACTTACAATCTTATTTTCTTTTTCTCTGATCATAACGATTGCAACTCCAACGAGAGTAATGCTCCCCCCTAGTAATATTTTTAAAGTTATTGTTTCATCAAATCCATCAAAAATACTGAAATATGTAATAATTAATGCATTCACGATTGCAAGGACTGGGGCTAATAATGTTAAAGGGGTTATTCTTGATACATCGTACTTTGTTAATAAATAATAGAAACCTGCATGCCCTATTCCTGTTGCAACAATTGCTGTAAAAATTACCGCTATCCAAGCATTGATAGAAGCATTTTGAATAATGAGAATTTGATTATCTTCTACTATAAAAGAAATAATTGCTAAAAATACAAAACTCGTCCAAGCAATCCATACTTGAAGATCAAATACTTTAATATTTTTTAATTTTTTCATAAATAATAGACTCACTGAAATAGAAAAAGCTGCCAGTAATGCATAGTAAACGCCTCCTAAGTCTGAAAAAATAGTTGGCTCAAATATGAGAATAACTACTCCTGCAAACGCTAAAAAAATACCAATTAACCTTTTCCATCTAATAATTTCTCCCAAAAAAATAACTGATAGAATTGTTGCAAATGGCGTGCCAAGTTGTAAAAAAATCGCAACAGAAGAAATATGAGTAGAATTATCAAGCGCTAAATAAAAAAAAGCAAAATGAAACGCTCCACCTAACAATGAAATAAATAGAATATTAAACATCTGACCTTGATGTAATTTAAGAAATGGTAAGAGTATAATGGCAATAATTAAGAATCGCATTGATGTGAATAAGAACGGTGGAAAATAGCTTACTCCAATTTTTGCTGAAATAAATGCTGCTCCAAAGGCAATATTCATAATTAGCACTAAAGCTATATCTGTTGATTTCATTGATTACTTAAAATTATAACGATAGTATATATTACATATATTATGATTTATAGTCGTACTATTACTGCTTTTGTTTTTTGCTTACTGCTTGTTGGTGGCTGCTCTAGCAATCCAAGAAGTACTGCATTAGATTCAAGCTTAAACGCATCTTCTATTAGTGATCCATTTGAGGCTGTAAACAGAGTTACTTTTTCATTTAATTCAATATTTGATAAATCAATTGTTCGCCCAACTGCATTAGTCTATCGTGGAGTGGTTCCAGGGTTTGTAAGAAATAGAGTTACCTATTCTCTTGATAATCTTAATATGCCTGTAACGGCAGTAAATAATCTACTTCAAGGTGAGTTGTCAAAAGCCGGTATTGCCTCATCAAGATTTATAATTAATAGCACTATTGGAATTTTTGGAATTTTCGATCCTGCTTCTAGTTTTGGGCTAGTCGTTGAAAATGAGGATTTTGGTCAAACTCTTGCCGTCTGGGGTGTGCCATCAGGACCCTATATTGTTTTGCCTTTTTTAGGACCTTCTTCACCAAGAGATTTTACTGGTCTTTTATCAACATCTCTACTTGATCCAATGTATCAAATAGGAAGTGACTCAAATCAAAATGCGTTTAGATCCTATAGGATGGGAGTCGGTGTAGTTGATTTTAGATCTCAGAATATAGAAATTTTTGATGACCTCCAAAATAATTCATTGGATTATTATGCTGCGGTTCGTAGCTTTTATAATCAAAGTAGGGAAAGTCAGTCTTTGAATAATTTAGAAACTGGAAGTGATTTAGAAGATGATATTTTTGATGAATTTGAAGACCTTGAACTTGATGATAGTTATGTTGGACCTGATATAGAAATTGAGTATAGTGGTGAATAGCAGATGCAAAGTTATATAAAAAAATCAATAAGCGCTATTGCCTCTATCTTTATTCTAATTCAGATCAGCTACGCATCTAATCATAGCTCTGAAGAAGAGTTCGTAAAAACTTTCTCGGACAAGGCGATTTCTATCTTAGGCAATACAGAAATTTCAGAACAAGAAAAAAGTGAGAAATTTACCTCAATTGTTATGAGTGCAATTGATCTAAATTTAATATCAAAATTTGTTTTATCTAAAACATGGAAGAATGCTACTGATGATCAAAAAGAAAGATATTTAAAGGCATTTAAAACTTATTTTGTAAATTCTTATGCCAATAAGCTTAATCAATATTCTGGTGAAAAAGTTAAAATTATTGGTTCTGAAGTTAAAGGTAAATACACGATAGTTGAGAGCAACATAATAAGAGAAGGAACTGACACGCTTCAAATTAATCTTAAGTGGAGAATTCTTAATAGAGATGGGGATATTAAAATTATAGATTTAAATATTGAAGGAATAAGCCTTATTATTGCTCAACGTGAAGAGTTTCAGTCATTTTTAGCAAATAATAACTCTGATTTAGATCAACTAATTACAAAATTAGAAAATATAAATAATTAATATTAGGATTATTAGAAGAGGTTCCAATAACCCTAAGTATGGTATTTTATTTTTGCTTTGGGTACCAAATTTGCCCTGCAATCATTATTGCAATAACTAACAATAATAACATGCCTCCCATATTTGGAGTTGTTGATACATCTGTTGTTCCTACATAATTTATAAAACCCTCTGCTAATTCAGATTTATCTTCTACATCTGAAAGAGTTGCAGCGGCAATGATCCAATTATTTGTTGCATTTGTCCATTGTTGCCAAGCACCACCTATTGCAAGAACTCCAAATGCACTTGATACAATTTTGGCAAATAAGTTTGTTTCTTCTGAGTTGCGCGTTGCAACTGCAACACGCAGTGCTAGCCACAATAATAAAACTGTCCAAATGATTGATAAACCAGATCCAATCCTACCAGAATTGAAAAGAGTCCATATTTGATATTCTTCCATAACTTACTCCTCTTAATTATTATAATTAATCAGAGTAGATAATTTCTTAGTTTTAACTAATATAAATCTTATAGATAATAATTATTAATGGATATTAATAGCAATAATATATCGTAGGGCTTAAAAAGCGCCCTACGAATATTTTCTTAGTTTTGTTTAGGCATCCAAATAATTGCCATATACATAATAGCTATAAAGACAACAAATAAAATTCCCAATGGCTCAGGTGTATTTGTTACCTCACTTGTTCCAATAAAATCAATAAATTCCTCAGCGGTTTCAGTTATTGATACACCACTTTCTTTTAAGTTTTCGAGACCTCTTACAGCGAGAGTATAGGTTGCATAGCCTTCTGACCATATCCTCCAAGCACCCATACAAGTACCCAGACAAAATATTGTTGACAAAATTTGTGCGGCTTTTGTAACACTTTCACCGCTCACAGGAGCACGTGTTCCTGCGGCAACTCTAAATCCTAACCATATAAAAATTGCTGAAGCGATAAGCCCAAGAGCTCCTGCAATTCTACCTGAATTAAAAAGAGTCCACATTGATAATTCTTCTGGTGACATAATAATCTCCCTTTCATTTAAATTAAAATTTAATCTTAATGAACGTATAAAAAATAACATAACTAAAAGTTATGCTTAATAATTATTTAATAATTAATTGATTAATAGACTTTAATTTATGAATTCGCCGTTTCTGAATTCACCAACATATTGGTCACCGTCTGCAAATGTAAACGTACCTTGACCATGTCTTTGATCATTAAGGTAGCCACCTACATATTTATCACCGCTTGACCATGTATATGTACCTTGACCATGACGTTTATCGTCTTTGAACTGACCAACATACTTATCTCCATTTGCGTAAAGATATGTTCCTTCACCATGAGGAAGTCCATCTTTGACTCCTCCAATGTACTTATCACCATCTGCATAGTCATAAGTTCCAAAATTATTATTGTCTTCAACTTGTGCTACTCCTTCATTTGAAGGAATGACAATTATAGGCTCAGATTCTTCTGTTTCAACTTGTGGCTCATTAGAAGAAGTAATTTGATCAGAATTTCCAATTCCTAACCCTTTAAGAAAGTTGGTTATGCCACTAAAATTAGGTGAATTGCTTGTGCTAGTAGCTGTGCTAGCTGGCGTTTCCTTATAAACAATTGAACCGTCAGGTGAAACTATATACCCGCCCTGACCTGAACCACTTTCAATTTCCTCAGTAATCTCAGCTGACTCAGTCTCTGCAACAGTTGATCCACTTGTATATAAGTCAAGTGAACTCTCATCATATACATAGCTTGAAATATTTTTGTTGGTTGAGATATTCTCTTGATCTTCATAGCCCACAACATTCTTGCCTAAATTAGCATATGTATATGTTCCTTGGCCAAATTTATTATCATCTTGAAACTCACCTTCATACATATTTCCATTTGCATATGTAATTGTTCCCTGACCGTGTTTCTTTCCTAATTTAACTTCTCCAACGTAAACATCGCCATTGACATAACTAAGAGTTCCCTGAACATCTATATCGTCGATAAAGCCTCCGTCAAATCTGTTGCCATTCGCATATACGATTGAACCTTCTCCATATTTCTGACCATCCTGAAATTCACCGATATACTTATCATCGTTTGCATATTTTATATTACCTTGTCCATGAGGCTGGCCTTCTTGAACTTCACCAATATAATTATCTCCATTGGCAAATTCTATTGTTCCAACTTGTTCTGCATCATTAATAAATTCGCCAATAAATTTATTTCCATTAGAATAAATAAAAGTGCCTTCTCCATGCATTAAGTCTTCCTTGTACTGACCAATATATTTATCTCCATTAGCATAGATGAATGTTCCCTGGCCATGTTTTAATTCATAATTTAATTCACCAATGTATTTATCACCATTGACGAATGTATGATTTCCTTCACCATGTCTTTGACCATTTCTAAATGTACCAATATATTTTGAACCATCTGAGTATGTAAATGTTCCTTGGCCATTTTGTTTGCCATCATTGAACTCTCCTGAGTATGTTCCCCCTGAAGCATATATAAATGTACCTTGACCTTGTATTACTTTATTTACAACTTGCCCAATATACTGATCACCATTAGAGAACGTTAAAGTTCCCTGACCATTTGGATTATCATCTCTAAATTCACCAGAATAAGTAGATCCGTCAACATATGTTAGAGTTCCTTGTCCTTGTTTCTGACCATTCTTTGACTCTCCTACATACTTGTCGCCATTAAAATAAATATAAACACCCTCACCATGTCTTTTATCATTACGATACTCACCGACATACTTGTCCCCATCTACCCAAGTATAAGTGCCTTGACCATGTCTTTTATCGTCACGCCATTCCCCATCATAAGTCGCGCCATTTGGAAATGTAAATACACCTTGTCCACTTCGCTTATCATTCAAAAATTGACCTGAATATGTTGCACCATCAGCATAAGTAAACGTTCCTTGTCCATGATATTTAAAATCTTTCCACTCACCTGAATAGCGAGCTCCATTTGTCCAAGTTAATGTACCCTGACCATGAGGCAATCCATTTTTAACATCACCTGTGTATGTATCTCCATTGGCCCAAGTAATAGTATCTCCATAGGTATAAGAAAGTGGAATTAAAATATGGCTATAAAGATGAATTTTTTCATAAAGCTAATGTAGATCAAAATTTCTAATTATTAAAGTACTGAATTTTCCTAGAATCACCATAACGGGTTAAAAAAAAATGCTCTAATTCATCAACTTCTTGATTG
>CACIBF010000027.1 GCA_902584815.1 uncultured Pelagibacteraceae bacterium | reverse complement strand
TGTAAAATAAAAATTTTCTAAATAAACTGTTCAAGACAAATAATATTAATGAAAATTATATTTATTTCCATTGATATCCTGATCCATATAAAGTGTTTATAGATTGAAATTCTGGATCTATTTTCTTGAATTTTTTCCTTATTCTCTTCACATGACTATCTATAGTGCGATCATCAACGTATAAATCATCTTTATAAGCAACATCCATTAGACGATCTCTAGTTTTAATAATGCCCGGCTTAATAACTAATTCTTTAATTATTTTAAATTCGGTTGTTGTTAATGGATCAAGTAAAGGTTGATTTTTCCATTCACACTCTTGCTTTGAGCAGTCCATTCTTAAATTCTTATAAACAATTATATCACTACTATTCTGTTGGTCAGTTTCAAGTTTGATACGATTTAAAGTATTTTTAATCGTTTCAACTAAGATTTGTTTTGAAAAATTTCCTCCTTTAGTTACATAATTATCTGCTCCTTGCATTAAACCTTTCAAGCGATCTACTTCTTTATCTTTTGAAGTTAAAAAAATTACTGGAATTTTTAATTTTTCTCTTATCTTGCGAAAAAGTTCATATCCATCCATTTTTGGCATCTTAATATCAATTACAGCAATATCTGGGGGCATCCTGTACATTCCTTTTAAAGCAGAAATTCCATCTGAATAGCTCTGGATTGAAAAATCTTCTTTTTTCAGAATTTCTTCTAAAGATACGAGAATATTTCGATCATCATCAACTAATGCTATAGTAGCCTTCATTTCTCAAACTTAAATATTATTTGTGTCATTATCATGGCTGAATATTATGAATAGTTATCCCCACTAATTATTAAATTTTAAACTTAACATAAATTGTGAAATATGTTTAATTGGCAAACACAATTTTTAGGATTATGGAAAATAGCTTAAATTCAGCATTTATTAGTAATGCATCAGAGATCCATAGAAATCTTACATCTGAAAAACTGTACAATATAGCTATAGAAAATAGTGAAGGAGAACTATCAAAACACGGAGCGCTGGTAGTTAAGACTGGTAAAAAAACTGGTCGATCAGCTAACGATAAATTTTTTGTTCGAGATAAAGTACATGGAGCAAATATACACTTCGGAAAAACTAATGTTGAAATATCTAGTGAAAACTTCGACAAAATCTTAGACAGTTTTATAGAATATTCAAAAAATAAAAAAATCTATATTCACGATCTATTCGGAGGTGCCGATAGAGAAAATTCACTACCAGTCACCATAATGACAGAATTTGCATGGCATGGATTATTTGCAAGGCACTTATTGGTAAGACCAACAAAAGATGAGCTAGAAAATTATAAGAGTGAATTTACAATTATTAATTTCCCTCATCTCAAGATGAACCCAAAAATTCATGGGACAAATAGTGAGACAGCAATTGTAATTAATTTAGAAAAAAAATTAATTTTAATATGTGGCACTGAATATGCAGGTGAGACAAAGAAATCTGTTTTTACTCTTTTGAATTTTTTTCTACCTGAAAAAAATATTATGCCAATGCACTGCTCAGTAAATACTGGTCCAGATGGAGATTCATCTATTTTTTTTGGTCTTTCAGGAACTGGAAAAACTACATTAAGTGCTGATCCAAATCGATCACTTTTGGGTGATGACGAACATGGCTGGTCAGACGCTGGTCTTTTTAACTTTGAAGGTGGATGCTATGCCAAACTAATTAGACTTTCGGAGGAAGCTGAGCCAGAAATATATGCTACAACACAAATGAAAAAAACTGTAATCGAAAATGCAATTCTCAAATCAGATGGCACTCTAGATTTAGATGATAATTCTATAACAGAAAATACTCGTGGGGCGTACCCATTAGAATTTATTCCAAATGTAACTCTGAGTGGCAAAACAAATCATCCAACTAACATAATTATGTTGACCGCTGATGCATTTGGAGTTTTGCCTCCTATATCAAAACTCTCACCTTCTCAAGCAATGTATCACTTTTTATCAGGATACACGGCTAAAGTTGCTGGAACTGAGATGGGCTTAGGCAAAGAACCTCAGGCAACCTTCTCAACTTGTTTTGGAAGTCCATTCATGCCTAGAAATCCCATTGAATATGGGAACCTTCTGAAAAACAAAATCTCGGAGCACAATGTAAACTGTTGGCTCGTTAATACGGGTTGGATTGGTGGAGTTTATGGTGTTGGGAAAAGAATTAGCATAAAAGATACAAGAACTCTCTTAAATGCAGCGTTATCAGGCGAGTTAGCGGATGCTGAAATGAGAAAAGACGAAAATTTTGGTTTTTTAGTCCCTCTTAATGTAAATAATGTAGACACTAAAATTCTTGATCCAAAAAATTCTTGGGAAGATCCAAACGCTTATGATGCGCAAGCAAAAAAGTTGGTTTCAATGTTTATTGATAACTTTACCCAATTTGAAAATGATGTTGATGAAAACGTTAAATCTTCGGGTCCTGTTAGCATCTAAATTAATTAAGCTTTTTTTATATCTTCATCATAAGTTTTTCTAGAAAGATGGTAACAAATCAATGAAAGAAAGGTAAATGCTGCCATCAAAGAAGTAGACCAAGATAAAGGATGTTCAAAATTTGAAAAGAGTGTGTCTGAGAGATATCCTGTAAAAAAACTTCCAATCCCCATACCTACAATATTTACGCCTAGTATCCAAATTGCAAGTATTGAAGTTCTAACTTTATATGGAGACAAAGATTGAACTGCTGCAAAAGTTGGACCATAAAATACTGTTACTTGAAATGTTATTAGGAAAAGTGCGATGTAGAAATAAATTCCATCAGGAGAAGCAAATCTATAATAAATACTTGCAGGTATTAAAAATGAATAAATAATAACTAATGCTAACATTGCACCAGCCTTATATCGCTTTGCAAAGTAGTCACCGACAAAGCCTCCAAAAATTGCACCCATTGAGCCTCCAACAACAAAAAAGAGTCCAAATATTGCAGTATATTCTTCCTCTTTAAATCCTCTTTCTTGAACAGCCCAAACCGTATCAAAGCCTCCAACGCCAAGGGGTATATGACCTATGACACCTCCCAACATAATAAGCCATAGCGATCTAGAATTAGTTATCGATTTAAAAGCAAGTTTTACTATTTCGCTAATTTTTTGTTGACCTAAACTTTGACTATTCTTTTTATCAAATGAACCTCTTACTGGCTCAGTCATAAAATAAATCAATACTCCTATTACGATACCGATAACCCCAAGAGAAATAAAAATAGTTCTCCAACCCAGAATAGGGCCAAGCACGCTCGCAATAAGAAAACCAAAACCAACTCCTAGAGGTATACCTAAATAATATATAGCTGTTGCTAAGCCCCTTCTTTCTTGAGGAAAAACATCACTAAGCATAGACATTGCATTAGGAGATAACGATGACTCACCAACTCCTATTAATGCTCTTGATATAAATAATGTAGATATGTTCTTTGAAAGCCCAGTCAATGAAGTCATGGCACTCCAAAAAATGATCCCTATTCCAATTATCTTAGTACGACTAAATCGATCCCCTAAAACACCTATAAAAACTGATGCAACTGAATAAGAAAATAAAAAAACTAATCCTGTGAGTAATCCCCACTGTGTATTTGATAGACTGAATTCAGTTTTAATCGTATCTCCAAAGGCAAAAAGTATATTCCTATCTACGAAATTAATAATATTTAAAAATAGAAATACGGAGAGATAAAATTTTGAAGATAATACTTTCATGAACTATGATCTATTATAATCATCTTCATACCTTCTAATATCATCTTCTCCAAAATAAGTTCCTGTTTGTATTTCAATTATATTTAGAGGTTTATCAGTTTTATTTTCAAGTCGATGCTGAGACTCAACAGGTATGAATATTGACTCATTCAATTTCAATAAGAATGATTTGTCATTTATTGTAACAAATGCTTCACCGTTAATAACAGTCCAGACTTCAGATCTTTTGCTATGTGACTGTAGACTTAATCTTGATTTTGGGTTCACTTGTATTTCCTTCACTTTGTGGTCATCAGAGTCATCAATAACCCGATACCAGCCCCATGGTCTAATCTCTTTTGTGCCATTCCAATTTTTAAGAATCCAACTTGATGAATTTTTTTTATAATCTCCACCTACTCCAAACTCAAAGCTTACGTTATGATGATCATTAAATTTATCCATCTCCAGAATATTTTCATCATTTCGATCTCCACCATTTGCAAATATTATCTTTTGATTAGGATATTTTTGAAGAACTTTATGAATTGCATTACTTGCAGAATTAAATTCATCATCTTCAAATTCAATCGCTTCATCAACTACTGATAAATTTGAAATTATATTCATCCTTTCATCGATGGGCATAAAAGGGCTTCCTTTTTTATTAATGAGCCATTGATCAGAATTAACTCCTACAATCAATTTATCACCAAGTTTTTTTGCATCTTTCAAATATAAAATATGACCACTATGAATAGGATCAAAACCACCTGTAACTAAAACTATTACTTCACTCATTAATGCACCTCATTCCAATTTTTACCAGAGTTACTGTCAACTATCAAAGGTATACTTAATTTAGTATGAGGCTCTAAGGCGTTTTGCATTTCATTTATTATTAATTTAGAAAATTTTTCAATTTTACTCTTTTGAATTTCAAAAATTAATTCATCGTGTACTTGTAAAATCATTTTGCAATCTTCATCATTATTCAACTTTTTATCTATTTTTATCATAGCATATTTAATTATATCTGCTGCAGTTCCTTGAATTGGAGCGTTTATCGCAGCTCTTTCTTGAAAGGATCGTAAAGCAAAATTTTTATCTTTTATTCGCGGGAAAAAACATTTTCGTCCGCATAATGTTTCAACATAACCATTTTGCCGGCATAACTCTTTAGTGTTTTCCATAAAATCTTTTATTCCACTAAATTTATTAAAATATTTTTTTATAAAATCCGAAGCCTCAAAATTGGATATACTGAGTTGTTTAGCTAATCCGTATGCTGAAATTCCATAAATAATTCCAAAATTAACAGCTTTAGCCTGTCTCCTCAGATCACTTGTGACATCTTTCATTTTAATATTAAATATTTCTGAGGCGGTCATCTTATGAATATCATCATTATTATTAAAAGCTTCTTTTAGCTGATTAACGTTAGCTATGTGTGCAAGAACTCTTAATTCAATTTGACTATAGTCAGCAGAAAATATTGTTTTATTTTTTTCAGCTACAAAGGCTTTACGAATTGATCTGCCTTCATCAGTTCTAATAGGTATATTTTGAAGATTAGGATCTGATGAAGCTAGTCTCCCAGTATTTGTTGACGCCATTGAAAAAGAAGTATGAATTCTCCCAGTTTCTTGAGATATATGGCCTTGAAGAGCTTCAGAGTAAGTGCTGCGTAATTTTGAAATTTGCCTCCAATCAATAATATATTCCGCAATCTTATTTCCTTCATACGCAAGGTCCTCCAAAACTTCGATGCCAGTCGATCTTTCACCAGACTTTGTTTTTTTGGGAGGATTTAATTTTAGAAAATCAAATAAAATTTCTGATAATTGTTTAGGTGATCCAACATTAAATTCTTTACCTGCTGACTTAAAAATCTTTTTTTCAACATTTTTAATTCTTAGCTCAAATTCATTAGATAAATTTTTCAGGTAATTATTATCGACTTTCATTCCATTTGTTTCCATCTTTAAAATAGAATTTATTAGTGGCCTTTCAATTTCATAATAAACAGACGCGTTTCTCTCATTGAGTATTCTTTTCTTAAATAATTTATAAAGTCTGAATGTAATTTCTGAGTCTTCCGCGGCATAATTTATAGCTTCAGAAATTTTTACTTGGTCAAATGTTAATTGAGTTTTACCCGAACCAACTACATCTTTGAATTTTATTGTTTCACGATTAAGGTGAATCTTTGCTAAATCGTCCATATTATGACGATTTATTCCAGCATCACATACCAGAGACATTAACATTGTATCGTCAATGCTATTTACTTGAATTTCATACTTTTGAAGAATAGCAATGTCAAATTTTATATTATGCC
>CACIBF010000026.1 GCA_902584815.1 uncultured Pelagibacteraceae bacterium | reverse complement strand
AGTGAAGTAAGAAAATCATCAAACGTAGTGATCAAAGATTTTACAAAAAAATTAAATGTGAAAGTTTCTAAAATAAAAATATCTAATTCATTTTCTTATTGGGGTTCATGTAATTCAAAAAACGAAATAAGTATTAATTGGAGATTAATTTTTTGTCCTCAATTTGTACTTAATTATATTATTGCTCATGAATTAAGCCACTTGATAGAATTTAATCACAGTAAAAATTTTTGGAATTTAGTTGATAAATTAATTACTAATAGGCTTGATGCTCAAAAATGGCTTAAACAAAATGACAATTACATGTATCGATTGCGACTAGATTAAATGTCAAGATTAACAACTGACGCAGCGCCTTCTTCAATAAATTTTCTACGAGGAGCAACATCGTCTCCCATTAGATTTTCAAAAATCTGTTGAGACCCTACCTGATCATCAATCTTAACTTGTAATAATGATCTATTTTTAGGGTCTAAAGTAGTCTCCCAAAGCTGCTCGGGATTCATTTCTCCTAGCCCCTTATATCTTTGAAGAGATAACCCTTTTTTTCCTTCATCATTTATAATTTCTAACAATTGAGATGGTGAATAAATTGTTTCACTATATTCGTTGCTACCAATTAATTTTCCAGGAGACTGGAACATTGCATATAGAGAATCATAGTTTTTTGATAATGTTTCAATTGCTTGTGATTTGATCAAATCCATATCAATAATTGATACATCATCTACCCCTCTTATCTTTCTAGTGAAAGTAAAACCTTTGTTGTACTCAAATGTAGTCTCCCAACCTCTTTCGTAGTCAGGTGTAATCATGTCTACTCTCTGAGATAAATATTTACTTGCTTCCTGAGCGGCTTTTTCGTCATCTTTAAATTTAGAAACATCTAAACATCCAGCAATCGCAATTTGTTCAAGGAATTTTTTATCATATCTATCTGGAATTCTCATTAAAATGCTTTCAGCAATTGAAATATTTTTAAGCTCATTCTCAAGTTCTGTGCCTTTAAAAACAGTTCCTTGGGAGGTGTGAAATTCATAGCCTTTGATTCCATAATTTATTAAAGCATGACTTAATTCTTGATCATCCATTAAATATAATTCTTCTTTCCCTTTTTTAATTTTATACAATGGTGGTCTTGCAATGTACAAATGCCCATTCTGAATAAGCTCTCTCATTTCTTTAAAGAAGAAAGTTAAAAGTAACGTACGGATATGTGATCCATCTACATCAGCATCAGTCATAATAACGACTTTATGATACCTTAGTTTTAATGGATCAAATTCATTTTTACCAATTCCAACACCTAATGCAGTAATCAGTGTTCCAATTTCTGTTGATCCTAATATTTTATCAATTCTTGATTTCCAAGTATTAAGTATTTTACCACGTAAAGGTAAGATGGCTTGAAATTTTCTATCTCGACCTTGCTTTGCTGATCCCCCAGCAGAATCTCCCTCTACTATAAATATTTCAGATAACTTTGGATCTTTTTCTTGGCAATCAGCAAGTTTGCCTGGGAGGTTGCTAACCTCAAGAGAACTTTTTCTGCGTGTTAAATCTCTTGCTTTTCTTGCTGCCTCTCTTGCTTCAGCAGCTTTTTGTATCTTTAATAATATAATTTTAACAGCTTGGGGATTTTGCTCAAACCAGATTGTGAGCTTTTCACTAATCAAGCTTTCCACCACTGGTCTAACTTCGGATGAAACCAATTTATCTTTTGTTTGGGAAGAAAATTTTGGATCCTGTACTTTTACTGATAAAACACTTGTGATGCCTTCTCTAATATCATCACTACTAGTAGAAACTTGATTTTTTTTACTTATTGAATCTTCATAAAAATTATTTACTACTCTTGTGATTGCAGATCTAAAACCAGATAGATGAGTGCCTCCATCTTTTTGCCTTATATTATTTGTAAAAGCTAATATTTGCTCATAATAACTTTCATTCCACCATAGAGCACACGAAAACTCAATATGATTTTTATTGCCCTCAATAAATACTGGCTCATCTATCAGGGGTTTTTTAGATTTATCCAAAAATTTAACAAATTCTTTTATACCTCCTTCATAATGAAACCTGTTTTCCTTAATATCAGCTTCTCTTCTATCAAAAAAATTAATGGAAATTAAAGGATTTAAGAATGCCATTTCACGAAACCTTTGAGAAAGAATTTTTGAACTAAAATCAACATTAGTAAAAGTATCTTTATCAGGTTTAAATGTTATTTGAGTACCTTGCTTATTATCTACTTTACCCATATCTTTAAGTGGTTCTACAGCAGTGCCCTTATTAAAATTTATTTCATAGTTATGACCGTCTCTAAAAATTTTAAGATTTAAAGACGAGGAAAGAGCATTTACCACTGAAACACCGACTCCATGTAATCCACCTGAAACTTTATAGGAGTCTTGGTCAAATTTACCTCCTGCATGCAATTGAGTCATAATAACTTCAGCAGCAGAAATTTTCTCTTCTGGATGAATCTCTGTTGGTATACCTCTTCCATTATCTTCGACTGTTACTGAACCATCTGCGTTTAGCCATATATTGATTTCATCACAATGCCCTGCTAACGCTTCATCAATTGAATTATCAACAACTTCAAATACCATGTGATGCAAGCCTGTACCATCATCAGTATCTCCAATATACATTCCAGGTCTTTTTCGAACTGCATCAAGACCCTTTAAAACTTTGATGGATTCAGCGCCGTAGGCTGCATTTGCATTTTTATTCATTAACGCATTATATATTATTTTTTACTTCAAAGAAAACAGTTTGCTCAGATATACTCTTGAAAAGTTCTTTTGAAACACCAGTATACCATACCTGAGAATTTAGTTGTAGAAGTTCATCAAATAATTTTTCTCTATGCTTTTCATCAAAGTGGGCCATGGCCTCATCGATTAGAATAATTAAAGTTAAATTTGGATTTAAATCTTTAATAATTTTACAAACAGAGATTATAATAGAAATTAACATAGACTTCTGCTCTCCTGTTGAGCAGTCTTTTGCCTCTAAATTAAGATTTTTTGATTTAAAAATATCAAATTCAACACTATTAATATTTTGGGATGTTCTAGATATCTCTTTATCAACAGCTCTATTTTTCTTTAGAATATCAGAGTATTTTTGCTTAAATTCTTTTTTTGATAATTGGAATAAGACGCTTTGAAGTTTATGTGAAAGTTGGACTACACAAGAGGTAAAAGGTTCACTAATTTTACAAAGATATTTATTTAATAATTCAACTTTTTTTTTCCTTTCGTCTAAAATATCAAAAGAAACATCTGAGATCTTATCTTCGATAATAGTTATCCATTCACCATCCGAATTGTATTGATCAAGAAGATTAATCCTTTCTTTTAAAAGCTTTTCTAATTTCCTACAATTTTTTAAGTGATCCTTGTTAATATTAAAGATGATTCTATCAAAAAATTTTCTTTTTTCAGAATGACTTTGTAACATCACTTTTTCCATTACTGGCGTCACCCATATTACTCTTAGATAGTCTAATAAATTGTTTGAGCTAACTTTTTCATCATCAATAAAATAATTTATTTGCGGCTTGCCAGAGTCAGCATTAAAAGTTTTGTGAAAATCAAGATCACCATGATTAAATTTCAATAAAATTTTTATTTCAAACTTCTTAGATTTAGAATTATTATTGACCATATTTTCATGTTTAGAATTTCGTATTCCCTTGCCAGGCGAAAACATGGATATTGCATCCAAAATATTTGTTTTACCTGATCCGTTCTCTCCAAATAAAACAATGTTACTGTTATTTGAATCAATAATTAGGTTGTTGTGTGATCTAAAATTATGGATTGATATTTTTTTTATTATTCCATTGGAATACATGTAAGCTTATATTCGCATTGGCATTAATACAAAAAAAAGATTTTCATCTGTATTATCTAGGATTATAGCGGGAGATGTAGAATTTAAAAACTTGAGATTAATCTTATCGCCATCTATCTCGTTACAAATATCAATTAAATATCTTGAGTTAAAACCAATCTCAACTTTTTCATTATTATAATCTAAATCAATCTCTTCAATTGCTGATCCTCTTGATGTTGAATCAACACTTAATGATATTTTATTTGACTCGATAATTAATTTTATAGCTTTCGATTTTGTTTCTTCATTAATTGCAACTGCAGAGACTCTATCAATTGCTTTTTTTAATTCCTCATTATTTGTTATTATTGATTTGTCATTGGATTGAGGTATTACTTTTGTATAGTCTGGAAAAGTTCCATCGATAACTTTTGAAATAATCTGCATGTTATTAAATGAAAATTTAATTTTATTTTCATTAAGTTGTATATTGATATCACCCGTTGCATCATCTAAAACTCTTCTTAATTCTTGAATCATTTTTTTTGGAATGATAATTCCATTCATATCTTTGGCGCCTTGGGGCAAAGGAATATCGTATTGCGCTAGACGATGTCCATCTGTCGCAACAGCTCTTAAAATATCTATTGAATTTTTTTGAGTTTGATGAAGAAAAACACCATTTAAGTAGTATCTAGTTTCTTCATTCGAGATTGCAAATTTAGTCTTATCTATCATTCTCTTAAGCTCAGTTGCACTTAAGACAAATTGTATATTTAAATCATCATGGGAAATCTTGGGAAAATCATCAGGTGAAATCGTAGTAAGATTAAATTTTGATCTTCCACACTTCAAAGTTAAAGTTGAGTCTTCCTCTGATAAAGATATATGAATTTCAGATCCACTTGGTAGTCTTTTTACTATTTCATAAAAAGTTGCAGCTGAAACAGAAGTAGAACCGTTCTGACTAACTTCAGCCTCCAAATCATCAGAACAGAAGATGTCTAGGTTGGTTGAAGATAATGATAATAAATTATCGTGAGTTGTAATAATAATGTTCGATAATATTGGAAGAGTGTGACGAACTTCAACAATACCATGTATGTGAGATAATGCTGTAAGAAGTTCGGTACTGTTTACTCTAAAATCCATATGAATACTACAAATACTATTCTACAATTTAATTAGCAATAGATAAAGATTTGAATAACTAAAAGTTATTAAGAAGAAGTGATAATTTGAGTAAGCACGCTGACATCTTCATCAAATTTTTCATTCTCAGATTTAAGCTGATCTATTTTTTTTACAGCATGAATAACAGTAGTATGATCCCTACCGCCAAACTTTCTACCAATTTCAGGTAAAGATCTTGATGTTAGTTTTTTTGCAAGGTACATAGCGACCTGTCTTGGTCTAGCAAACGATCTTAGTCTTCTGCTTGATATAAGATCCTCAGTATTGATATTATAATAGTTTGAAACTTTATTCTGTATTTCATCAATAGTAATTCTTTTATTATTTGATCTTAATAAATCTTTAAGAACGGTCTTAGTTAATTCTACATCAATTTTCTTATTCATAATATTTGAGAATGTAACAACTTTATTAAGGGCCCCTTCAAGTTCTCTAACATTACTTACAATTGTCTTTGCTAAAAAAATAAGAACAGAGTCATCAACTACATGGTGGCCGCTGTTTGATTTAAGAAGCTCCGCTGATTTCTTTTTAAGGATTTCATAACGAAGTTCAAATGAAGCTGGCAAAATATCTGCTACAAGACCCCATGATAATCTTGATTTAATTCTTTCATCAAAACCTTCTAAATCACTAGGAGCTCTATCAGAGGAGAGAATAACTTTTTTATTTAAATCCAGAAGAGAATTGAAAGTATGAAAAAATTCCTCTTGGGTAGAATTTTTTCCAACCATAAATTGTATATCATCTAAAATTAAGACATCAACAGATCTGAACTTCTGTTTAAAGCTCATAGTATCTTTTTGTCTTAAAGATTTTATAAATTGAAACATAAATCGTTCTGCAGAGAGATATAAAACTTTTGTACTCGGATTATTAGATGAAATTTCCCACGCAATGGAATGCATTAAATGAGTTTTACCTAAGCCTACACCTCCATATAAAAAAAGAGGATTAAAATCAAATTTTTCTGACTGCGCTATTCGCTTAGCAGATGCAAACGCTAATTCATTCGAAGGACCGGTGATAAATTTATCAAATGTAAATCGTTCATCTAGTGGCCAATCATCAGATTGATTAAAATTAGATGATTGATTCTGATATCTGATAGTTTCAGTATTTTTTTCGTCTTGATTATCTTGGTTAGCAGATAACATGTTATCAATTGATATCTTTACTCGTCTAA
>CACIBF010000025.1 GCA_902584815.1 uncultured Pelagibacteraceae bacterium | reverse complement strand
CTTCTGCGTATGATCCGAATAATCCATCATCGTCATATCCGCCCCATAGAAAAACACTTCCAGGCTCTTCAGCAAAAACTTTTGATGTGGTAAATGATACGGTCATAAAAACCGTCATGATTGCCACACTTAGAGCTTTTACTAAGAAGCTATTAGTTTCATAGTATTTCGGCATAATTATTAATCCTTTTTTTTCTTATTAAACTAGAAAAATTGTACACGTATGGATGTGTTGGTCAATATATTAAAGACCCATAGAGGGTCGATTTTTGTTGGAATTTAGCCATGGATCTAACATTTCGTAGTTATATCCACCTTGAAACACTAGTTCATCAGAATAAGACCGAGCAATAATTTGGATTCCTGTAGGAATGTTACTTGAACTTAAACCTGATGGAACAGATAGGACAGGTAACTTTCCTAACATATTAAATGGGTGAGACATTACCCAAGAAAAATCTGCACACTGTTGGACTTTATCATTAATAGTGACATCGTCACTTACGATATCAATATCAGCCTTAATTGCAGGCAAGGCATTTGTGGGACATATAAATAAATCATAGCTATCTAATATTGGACCAAGCTCGGAATACATTTTACCAGTAATTTCAGCACTCTTGACAACATCATATCCTACATAAGCACCAATTTTTTCATGATAAATCTTTTTATTATTTTGTATCGCATTGAAATGCATCTCAGGAACCTCTGCAAACATTTGAGCATAATTTGTAAGTTGTTCTTTTTCAGAATCTGAAAGTTTAGAAATTAATCCATAAAATGAATTTGCATAATGACTAAAGCAAACAGAATTAACTTCATCTTGTTTCCAATTTAATTTTACTTCAGTTATGGAAGCACCTAACGCCTCAAATTTTTTGAGTGCTTCTAATGTATTTTTTTCAACTTCACTATCGACTTCAAAAAAACCAAGATCGAGTGAGTAAGCAATTTTCCAATCTTTTATATTTTCATATTCTGTTGGAAGAATTTTTCTAGGTCTCAACGATGCAATGTCTTTTTCATTAGGACCACACATTACATTTTGCATAATGGCGCAGTCAGTAACTGTTCTTGAAAGAGGCCCTACGACACAATATGGATCATGATTGTAAGGATAGCCCATTGGATTTCTTCCATATGGAGGTTTGTATCCAACTACCCCGCATGATCCTGCAGGAATTCGAATTGATCCTCCAATATCACTTCCAGTTGCAAGTGTCGCACAGCCAGCAGCTAAAGCAGCAGCGCTCCCTCCACTAGAACCGCCCGGTGTCATCTCTAAGTTCCAGGGATTTCTTGTGACACCATTAACTTTAGAGTGACAAAAAGATGTTAATGAAAATTCAGGATTTGTTGTTCGTGCATGAAGTATAGCACCAGAGTTTACTAATGACTCAACATCTATATCTGTACTTTCTGCTATCGTATCTTTAAAAATTAAACTTCCATTCTTATTTGGTTGTCCAGTTATGTTGACTTCATCTTTAATTGCTAAAGGTATTCCCTCCAAAGGTTTAGAAGATTCATTTTTTGTATATTTTAATTCAGAATTTTTAGCTTCTTCTAAAGCGTCTTCAAACCGAAAGAAATTAAAAGCATTTATTTTTGGATTTACTTCTTCAATTCTTTTTATTGTTTCTGTTAAAAGCTCTACTGGAGATAATGATTTATTTTTAAATTTTTCTATGGCTTCTGAAGCCGATAAATAACAAATCTCTAGGTCTAAATTACTCATATGATTATTTTATTTTAATTTATTAATTAATAAAATATATTGAAATCACATCATGATTGAACAAAATATAAAAGACATTATACAGAGACAAGACCCACGAGTAGGCATGGATCAGCTTTTCTTCACAGATAAAGCTGTATTTGATCTAAGTTATGATGCGGTATTCAAAAAACAATGGGTATTCCTTACTCATATGTCATATTTTAATGATAACGCAATTTTTACTTACCAAATTAATGGTGGGTATATAGAAATAAAACTTGAAGATAATAGTCTAACTATTTCATCTTCAATAGCTGGCTGTCATAGTCATATAAAAATTTATGAAAGCTTAGTCTTCGTTAATTTCTCTGAGATTCCCCATTCGTTTGATGAGTTTATAAAACCATTAGAGCCATATATAAAAATGCATGGTCTCAACGATGGTAAAATTGCATTCCAAAAAGACTTTATATTTAACGCATCTCATCTTGCTACTATTCATAATTTTAAAGAATGTGCTCATTGTTGGGGTGGAGAGTTTACTCACAAAGATTATTTAAGCGTTCACGGTGAGGAATATTGTAATTCTTATGGAGCTGGAGTTGGATCTGGAATTGAGTCTCCTGAACTTAGTCAGCGTATTAATGACTGGACAATTGAAACTCAAAAAAAAGGTTTATTTGTTGGAGAATATAGTGAAGACACAAATAAATATTTTAGAATAGCAGAACGTACTCCTTTACCAGAAGGCATCATGTCAGAAACTATGGATGGAAGTTATTCATGCTCTTCTTTAATGGGAGATTTTAAATTGATAGGCCCTGATCATGGTTATACTGCCATCGGCTTTAGTCCATTCAATAGCTTTGTTGCCAATAATGAATTCGTAATTCTTTTTTTATTTACACCAGTTAGTCAAAGTAAAACAATCGTCACTCAATACTGGGTAGCACATAAGGATGCTGATGTTGATATTGATAAAATGATTTTTCTATGGGATCAAACTTCTACTGAAGACTCTCAGTTATGTGAAATGAATCAGAAGGGCATTGAAAGTCGAGCTTACCAACCAGGAAAGTATGGTGAGCTTGAGACAAGCCTCGTTCAATATCAAAAGTTCTATTTAAGTCACTTACAAAATCATGTTAAAGAGCTGACTTAAGTCAGAGATATAAAATGGAAATAGCCACACAAGCTGAATTTGATGAAATTTTAAGTCAGCATAATAATATTCAATATGTCGATGCCATCTTTACTGATTTATGTGGTTATGTTCGAGGTAAACGCTTTCCTGTTTTAGAGGCAGATAAGATTTTTTCAGATGGAGTCCTTCTTCCATTCTCAGCTTTTTATCTTGATGTCTTAGGAGGAGTTACAAATACTTTAGATTTAGGATGGACTGACGGTGATCCAGATGGAGTTTTGGTTCCTGTGAAAGGGAGCATTAAGCCTGTTCCTTGGGATGAGCGTTTCTTACAGGTTCTCATCACAATGAGAAAAGAACAAGAAAATTGGGGCGTCATCGAGGATCCATCAGATGTTGATCCTAGAAATATTTTAAAAAAGGTTATGGCTAAGTTTAAGAGTTTAGGTTTAAAGCCAGTTGTTGCTTTTGAATTAGAATTTTATCTTTTAGATAAAAATAGAGATGAGTACGGAAAACCAGTACCAGCTGGAGGAGCAAATAAGACACATGTTTATGGAATCCCTGATCTTGATCTTTTCGGTCGATTATTTGATGACATCAACAAGAATTGTAAAATGCAGAATATTCCTGCGACAACAGCTTCGAGTGAATTCGCTGCTGGACAATATGAAATTAATCTCAAGCATACTGATGATTTATTAAAAGCAGCCGATGATGCAGCGATGTTAAGAAGAATCATTAAAGAAACTAGTGAACGACATGGCTATGAAGCCACTTTTATGGCAAAGCCATTTTTAGAAGAAACTGGAAACGGAATGCACCTTCATTTATCTGTTTACGATGATAATGGAAAAAATATTTTTGCTACATCCAGTCGTTATGGAAACAAAAAATTACAAAATGCAATCGCTGGGTTTCAATCAACATTTTATGATAGTTTTCCAATCTTTATTCCAAACAGAAATGGGTACAGGCGTATTCAAACAAAGAATTTTGTTCCCGTTAATACAAGCTGGTCATGGAATCGACGAGACGTTTCATTAAGGATTCCAGCAGGTTTCGATGAAGCAAAAAGAATTGAACACCGTGTTGCTTCTGCAGATGCTAATCCTTACCTTGTTTTAGCGTGTCTACTGGCTGGATTGCATAATGGTCTTACTAACGAATTAGAGCCAACAAATAAAGTTGATTTTGATAATACTGAAGGTGCCGATAAAGAAGCTGATAGTGATATGCCGAAAAATATGGAACAGGCTTTGGCTCGGTTTCAATCATCCAAATTATTAAAAAAATATCTTGGAAAAGAATACCTTGAACTCTATACAGCGGCGAAACAAGGTGAGTCAGAACATGTCGAGTCTAGTTTTGTTCCAAGAGAAGAATACGATCTCTACTTATAAGTGTGACAGAATTATTATTTAATAATGACGCCTATTTAAAACAGTGTGAAGCTGTCATCACCCATATTGACCAGAATTCAATCCAATTAGATCGAACAATTTTTTATGCTGAGTCTGGAGGACAACCAGGTGATCAAGGAGAAATTATATTGGGTGATCAAATATATAAAGTCATTGATACGCAAAAAAGTAAAGCTCCAAATGAAATAATACATCTTGTTGATGGTGAAATTGATCAGAGCATCATCGGGAAAGAATGTGAATTAAAAATAGACTGGGGATTGAGACAAGATCACATGAAAATGCACACATCGTGTCATATTCTCTGTAGCTTAATTGATGCTTTGATAACAGGTGCTTCAGTTGGAGCGCAAAAGAGTCGAGTCGATTTTGATGTTGATCCAAGCTTGCTTGATAAAGAAGCAATGAACCAACAAATTGAAGAAATTATTAAAAATAATATTCCTGTATTTACTAAACAAATAACGGGAGATGAGTTTAGAGATAATCCTCATTTAGCCAAAGGAGCTGCAGTGAGCCCACCTGTGATTGATAATAAAGTTCAAATTGTTCAAATTGGTGAAGATAAAATTTTGGATATACAGGCGTGTGGCGGCACTCATGTGAAATCAACTGGAGAGATTGAAGGATTAGAGATTGGAAAAATTGAAAATAAAGGTAAAAGAAATAGAAGAGTTAACATACGTTTTAAATAATGACAGATATTCTTATACGAAATGACAACAACTCAGTAGCAACACTGAGCTTAAATGATCTTCCAGCTAATAGTCTAAGCATGCCTATGATGGGTGAAATTCAGAATCAACTAAGTTCTATTGATAGAGATGATTCTATTAGGGTTGTAGTTATAAAGTCTGAGAGTGATAAAATATTTTCTTCAGGTCATAATCTTAAAGAAGTTAAAGGATTCCTTGATAAGAATGACACAGACTCACAAATTGAATTATTTTCAACATGTTCATCTATGATGAAACAGATTCAGGCTCTAAGTAAACCAGTTATTGCTCAAGTCAGAGGTATTGCAACTGCTGCTGGTGCTCAACTAGTTGCTTCATGTGACTTAGCATACGGATCGCTGGATTCAAAATATGCCACTCCAGGAGTAAACATAGGATTATTTTGTCATACTCCACAAGTAGCTGTTTCAAGAACAATTGGCAGAAAACCAATGATGGAAATGCTTCTCAGTGGTGAGCCAATTTCATCTGAACGAGCTGTTCAAGTGGGACTAATTAATGCTGCGGTCGATAGTACGGAATTAGAAAGTACTGTTGCAAAATCTTGTAATGATATTTGCAATAAATCTGCTGCTGTTATTGCTATGGGCAAGAAAAGTTTTTACCGACAAAGTGAGATGCCGTTAACTGATGCTTATGATTTTACTAGTGCCGAAATGGTAAGAAATCTAACTTTAAATGATGGCAATGAAGGTATCTCGTCTTTTCTCGAAAAAAGAGATCCAAACTGGTCTAACGACTAACGTCTGATCACATACTTCTCAGGTACAATTTCTTTCTTAAGAACTTTTTCTCTTCTTAGAATTATCAATGATGAAACAATAATAAAAAATGCGCCAATATATGTATTCCAAGCTGGTATCTCATTCCAAATAAAATATCCAAAAATAATTCCGTAAATCAAGCTTAGATATTTTAATGGTGTCACTATTGAGACTTCTGCATTTTTATAAGCTTGAGTTAAGGCGAGGTTACCAATCCCCCCACTAATTCCAACTAGAGCCAACATTCCAAAATCAAATAGTGATAAAGGCCACCAATACCATCCACCAAATGGGATCGTAAATAAAGAAGCAATCATTGCAAATATTGTAAAATATAAAGCAATTAAATAAGTGGGTTCTGTCTCACTTAATTTACGTATTGAAATAGCAACGACAGAAAAAAATATACAAAATAAAATCGGATAGATCATATAGAAATTAAATTCAGATGAGGTTGGATTGACAATAACCAATACACCCATGAAACCAATAGCAATAGCTGTCCATCGTCTACTTCCAACTATTTCTCCTAGAATAAAAATTGACAATAAAGTACTGAAAATGGGTGACGCAAACGTAAGTGAAACGGTTGTTGCAAGCGGTAAGTAGTGCAAACTTGTGTAAACGCAAAATAATGCTGTAGTTCCAGCAAATGCTCTAACAAAATGAAGCCCTGGTTTCTTTGTCGTTAGAAGATGCGCCCATCGATCTCGAGGAATCGTAAAAATTAATGGTATTAATCCCCCAAGCATTCTCCAAAAAACAACATATCCAACACTGTAATCATCAGTTGTCCATTTCACAGCTAGATCCATAAGCGCAAAACCAGTCACACTGACGATCATAAAAAATGCACCAATTTTTATATTATTATCCATATTCAATTCGATCTAAGATTGAGATTACAAAGATTAAGAATTAGATTAACATAAAAACCATGAACGTTTGGAAATATTTACTCGCAGCATCTCTTGGAAACATGATAGCTGGTCCTTTAGGTGCTATAGCTTTTACAGCAGGCGCTTTCTTTCTTGGAAAAAAAACAAATTTTAGAA
>CACIBF010000024.1 GCA_902584815.1 uncultured Pelagibacteraceae bacterium | reverse complement strand
AAATACCAGATGATTATTTGATTGGTATTGTTCCTGCTTCTGACACTGGCGCTCTTGAAATGGCAATGTGGTGCCTGCTAGGTCAAAGAGGAGTAGAAGTTTATTCTTGGGAAAATTTTGGCCATGATTGGAATATTGATGTTGGCGAGCAATTGCCCCTAGAAGATAAAATACTCGTAAAAGCTGATTATGGGGATATCCCAGATTTTTCAAATAGTAATCCGGACAATGATATTGTGTTTACGTGGAATGGAACAACTGCTGGCGTTAGAATAAAAAATTCTGATTGGATTAGTAGTGAGAGAAAAGGTCTAACAATATGTGATGCAACTTCTGCGGTTTTTTCTATGGAAATGGATTGGCCAAAATTAGATGTTGTAACTTATTCGTGGCAAAAAGTTCTTGGTAGTGAAGCTGCTCATGGAATGTTAATTTTGTCTCCAAGAGCAGTTGAAAGATTAGAGAGTTATACGCCTTCGTGGCCTATTCCAAAAATTTTTAGGCTAGCTCAAAAACAAAAATTAATATCAGGTATTTTTTCAGGTGCAACAATCAATACGCCCTCAATGATCAGTGTTGAAGATGTTTTGAACTCTTTAAATTGGTCAATTGAAATTGGAGGTCTCTCAAAATTGATAGAAATCTCTGAAAATAATTTGAGCCTTGTAAATGATTGGATTGAAAATAGTAATAATTTTGAATTTTTAGCTCAAGACCCTGATACAAGATCATGTACCTCTATATGTATTGTTCCAAAAGATGAATGGTTTAAATCATTGGATAAAGATACTAAGTCAAAATTTATGGCTGAAGTTTGTGGAGAATTAGAAAGCAATGAAGCAGGGTTTGATTTAAATTCTTACAAGACTGCTCCCCCTGGAATTAGAATTTGGGGAGGCTCAACTGTTGAGAATAAAAATGTTGAATTAGTTCTTCCTTGGATAGATTGGGCTTATCAATCAATCAAAGAAAGATATCAGAGTGCCTAAAGTTTTAATTGCCGACAACATTTCCGACGTTGTATGTGAAATCTTTGATACAAATAATATTGAGTATGAAAAAAAAGTAGGTTTATCAGAGGATGAATTATCGGCAGAAATTAAAGGATATGATGGGCTTTTAATTAGATCTGCCGTTACTGTTACAAAAAAAATTATAGAGTCTTCAGACAACTTAAAAGTAATTGGTCGACCTGGTGTTGGAGTTGACAATGTCGATTTACAAGCCTCTTCTGAAAAAAATATTGTTGTTATGAATACTCCTCTTGGAAATGTTCAAGCAACGGCTGAGTTAACATTTGGAATAATTCATTCGTTGATGAGAAAAATACATATTGCAAATTCATCAATGCATAACAAAAAATGGGAAAAGAAAAAACTTATTGGAAATGAATTATTGGGTAAAAATATTGCAATCATTGGATTTGGTAATATAGGAAAAAAGGTTGCTGATTTTGCTAAAGCTTATGGCATGAATATTATAGTTGTTAGTGAGACAGCCTCGAGTGGTGATGTAGATTATCTAAATGCTAAAGTTATGAAGTTTGATGATATGCTTTCTGAAGCAGATATTATTACGTTTCATAATAAGTTATCTGAAAAATCTAAGTATATTATTAATTCTGAAAGTCTTAAACAAATGAAAAAAAATTCAATTGTTATTAATTGTGCAAGAGGTGGAATTGTAAATGAAGCTGATATGAAAGAAGCTTTGGAAAAAGAAATAATATCAGGCTATGGATGTGATGTTTATGAAGTAGAACCACAAACAGACCCTATATTTTGTGGAATGAATAATGTTGTAATGACTCCTCATATCGGAGCTGGAACATCTGAGGCTCAAGAAAAAGTTGCGGTACAAATTGCTGAACAAGTTTCTGATTATTTGATTAACAATAATATAGTTAATCAAGTAAAACCGTAAGCTACATGAATCTAGTTTTAATCAGACATGGTAAAAGTGTTTGGAATTTAGAAAATAAATTTACTGGATGGTATGATATTGAGTTAGCTCCAGAGGGTATTATTGAAGCTGAAAAAGCTGCATCTTTTTTAGCAGATAATGAACTTAAGCTAGACGTGTGCTTTACTTCATATCTTCAACGAGCAAATAAGACTCTTGAAATTATCTTAAATCATATGCCAGTAAAGATGGTTAAAGATATTGAAATTAATAAGTCGTGGAAACTTAATGAAAGACATTATGGGGCGTTACAAGGTCTTAATAAGGATGATACAAAAAATAAATATGGAGAACAGAAATTTTTTGAATGGAGGAGAAGCTATAATATTCCTCCTCCAATTTTAGATGAAGATAGCTCAATGAATCCAAAAAAAGATCCAATTTATGAGAATGAGAATATAGATGAACTTCCTTTAACTGAATGTTTAAAAGATACGTATGAGAGAGTAGTTCCATATTGGACAAGTGAAATTAAGCCACTAATTTTAGAAAAGGATGTGATGATTGCTGCTCATGGAAATAGTTTAAGAGCATTATGTAAATTTTTATTTGATATTGGAGATGATGATATTGTAAATTTAGAAATTCCTACTGGAAATCCATTATTGATTAATTTAGATAAAAGTTGCAAAATACTTTCAGCAAGATATCTTGACAGCTCTAGGGCTGAAAATTTGCCAAAAATTTAAAATTATAAGGATTTTTTATGACTGAAGTTTATATCACAGCTGCCACTCGAACCGGGGTAGGTTCATTCAATGGTTCATTGGCATCATTACCAGCACACGATTTAGGAAAAATTGTAATTAATGAAACAATAAAAAAAGCCGGAATTGATCAATCTGAAGTAGATGAGGTAATTATGGGTCAGGTTTTAGCTGCCGGCACAGGACAAAACCCAGCAAGACAAGCATCAATGAATGCAGGTATTTCGAAAGAAACTCCAGCTTGGGTTGTTAATCAAGTATGTGGTTCTGGATTAAGAAGTGTTGCATTGGGTTATCAATCGATAAGAAATAATGATGCAAATATAATTATTGCAGGCGGGCAAGAAAGCATGAGTCAATCACCTCATTGTATGCACCTTAGAAATGGAACTAAAATGGGTGATACTCAAATGATTGATACAATGATAAAGGATGGACTATGGGATGCTTTTAATGGTTACCATATGGGAACCACTGCTGAAAATGTTGCACAACAGTGGCAGATTACAAGAGATCAGCAAGATGAATTTGCATTTAATTCACAATCAAAAGCAAGTAAAGCAAAAGCAGATGGATTATTTAAAGACGAAATTACAGCTGTTGAAATAAAAACAAGAAAAGAAACAATTATTTTTGATCATGACGAGTATATCAAAGATGGTGTGCAATTAGAGAAATTGTCAACTTTACGCCCAGCATTTTCAAAGGATGGGACAGTCACTGCTGCCAATGCTAGCGGTATTAACGATGGCGCTGCAGCCATGACTCTTATGAATGAGTCAGAATTAAAAAATAGAAATATAGAGCCAATGGCAAGAATAGTTTCATGGGCTAGTGCTGGAGTTGATCCTTCAATCATGGGAACAGGTCCAATACCAGCAAGCAGGAGAGCATTAGAAAAAGCTGGATGGTCAATTAATGATCTAGACTTAATTGAGTCTAATGAAGCTTTTGCAGCACAGTCTTGCGCCGTAAATAAAGAGTTAGGATGGGATACCTCTAAAGTTAATGTGAATGGTGGTGCAATTGCTATCGGACATCCAATTGGTGCATCTGGCACAAGAATATTGGTAACTTTACTTCATCAAATGAAAAAACAAGATGCTAAAAAAGGCCTTGCTACCTTGTGTATTGGTGGCGGCATGGGAATAGCACTCTGCGTTGAAAGATAAATTAATAAAGGAGATAAAATGACAAAGACTGCATTAGTTACAGGTGGAACAAGAGGTATCGGAGCCTCTGTTTCTATTTCTTTGAAGAACGCAGGATACAATGTTGCTGCGACATACAATTCAAATACAGAGAAGGCAAATGCTTTTGCCTCAGAGCATGGAATCGAAGTTTTCCAGTGGAATGTCGCAGACTCTGCTTCTTGTGAAGCTGGAGTAAAACAAGTTCAAGACAAGATGGGCTCGATCGATATTCTTATTAATAATGCTGGAATATCTAAAGCTTCTATGGCCCATAAAATGTCTGTAGAACAGTGGGATGATGTAATTCGAACTGACCTAGATTCTGTATTTTATATGACTAGATGTGTTCTTGAAGGAATGAGAGAAAAATCTTTTGGAAGAATTATTACAATCTCTTCAATTAATGGTCAAAAAGGTGAAATGGGACTGATCAATTATAGTGCTGCAAAAGCTGGAGTTTTAGGGTTTACAAAAGCACTAGCCCAAGAAACAGCGAGAAAGAATATTACTGTCAATGCTGTGGCACCTGGATATATTGATACAGATATTTTAGCTGATGCATCTGAAGATTTCCTTAAAAGTCTTGTAGGAAAAATTCCAGTAGGAAGACTGGGAACTGTTGAGGATGTTTCACGAATTGTTACATTTCTTGCAAGTGATGATGCTGGGTTTATTACTGGATCAACAATTACTGCCAATGGAGGACAATACTTTACTTAAAATGTATCTTTTAGATGCCTTAGGTAAGTAAAAACTTCTAAATCATTTGCTTTGTTCATTTTTAGATGATTTTTAAAGTTTTCTTCATTCGACTTTAAGAAAAAATTGAGTTTTTTTTCAGCTTTAATTGTTGTTGGGATAGAAGGCTGTTTTTTTTCATATAATTCTTTTAATGACTCAATCTTTTCGCTTAAATCTTTATCTTTGATTACTGATTCTAAAAAAAGAGCGTTATTGAGGGTATATTCGTGTCCACAGTATACTCTCGTATTCTCTGGTAAATTTTTTAATTTATTCAATGATTGATACATCATTTCAGGGGTTCCCTCGAAGATTCTACCACATCCTAATGAAAATAAAGTATCGCCTGTAAATACAATATTTTCAGACTGAATGTAGAAAGCTATATGGCCAATAGTATGCCCAGGTATATCGATAATTTCTGCTCTATATTCATTAAATTCAAAAAATTCTCCCTCCATCAAGCAAATATCAATTCCCGGTATTCTATCTTTATCATTTTTATTTCCAACTATCTTTGCGCCGTATTTTTCTTTAAGTTCAATATTTCCACCTACATGATCAAAATGATGATGCGTATTTAAGATATATTTTAAATTTAAATTATTTGTTTTGATGAATTCGTCTACTGGCATAAATTCAGAAGGATCGACTACAAAAGCGTTATTTTTATTATCAATACACATATAAGAATAGTTATCAGTGCGACATGGAATTATTTTTACTCGTAGAGACATAATATAATTATTTTTTTGATATTAAAAAAAGTCCTGACTCTGAAAAGTAGCTATCGTAAAGACTCTTACCTTTGAATTCTTTAAATACTGATTTTCTTAAATCAGCTTTCTTTTCAATTTTAATACTTAATCCTTCGCATAAATTTATAAAGTCATTAATAGTACAAAAATGTAAATTTGGAGTTTCATACCAACTATAGTCTAGTGTGCTATTGACAGGCATTTCTCTATTGAAAAATAAGCTTGTAGCTATTGACCAATGGCCAAAATTTGGAAAAGACACTATTGCTTTACTAGCGATTCTTACTAATTGTTCTAGCACAACTTTGGGATTTTTAGTTGCTTGCAGCGTATAGGTTAAAATAGAGTAATCAAATAAATTATCTGGGTAATCAAATAAATCTGTATCTGCATCTCCTTCCACAACAGATATTCCTTTGCTTAAACAAGTTCTTATTTTGGATTGATCTATTTCCATTCCACGAGCTACTACATTATTATTTAATTTTAAATACTCAATTAAGGAACCATCACTACATCCAATATCAATAATATTTGATTTAGAAGTAATAACATTAGAAATTATTTTAAATTCCTTTGTTTTATTAATTAAGCTCATAATTCTCTCCAGGTTGAACTTATAAAGCCATTTAGAGCGTCAAAAAATTCTGGCTCATGCAATAAAAAGGAGTCATGTCCGTTTTCCGTTTCTATTTCTAAAAAACTTACATCAATACCAAGAGCATTTAGAGTTTTTACTATTTTTTTATTTTCAGAAGTTGGATATAGCCAATCACTTGTAAACGAAATGCATAAAACTTTTGATTTTGTATCTTTAAATGCTTCAATCAATGAGCCATTGCTATTTGCAGTAATATCAAAATAATCCATTGCTCTAGTGATATAAAGATAGCTATTTGCATCAAATCGATCAACAAACGAAATACCTTGATGTCTTAAGTAACTTTCAATCTGAAAATCAGCTTTAAATGAATAATCTAATTCATTTTTATCTTGGAGATTTCTACCAAATTTTTGATGAAGTGACTCTTTAGAAAGATAAGATATGTGTGCCGCCATTCTTGCAACAGACAAACCTTTTGTTGGTTGATTATCTGTTTCATAATAGTTTCCAGATTGCCAATTTGGATCAGCCATTATTGATTGTCTCGCTAATTCATTAAGTGCAATATTTTGTGCTGAATGATTTACAGAAGTTGCTATTGGTATTGCAGAGTGAACATATTCAGGAAATTTTGACAGCCATTCAAGTACAAGCATTCCTCCCATAGATCCACCAGTAACACAGAATAGTTTTTCAATTGATAAATAATCAATTAATAACTTTTGTGCTTTCACCATATCAGAAATAGTAATAACAGGAAAATTGAGTCCAAATTCTTTTTGGGTGAGTGGATCAATTTCCTTTGGGCCTGTTGAGCCCATACATCCTCCAATAATATTTGGACAGATTACAAAAAATTTATTTGTATCAATTGATTTATTAGGGCCTACTACATTTGACCACCAGCCTTCTTTTTTTGTAATTGGGTGCTGACTTGCAACATACTGATCTCCAGTCAGAGCATGGCAAATGAGGATTGCATTCGACTTTTGTTCATTCAAATTGCCATAAGTAGTATAGGCAATTTTTACGGGACCTAAGCTCTTGCCACAATCAAGAAGTAATGGCCTCTCTTTGCTTGATAATTCAACTATTTTATTCTCTTCCATAAACACTTAATCTTTAAACAAAAAAAACCGCCCAACAACTAAGCTTGGCGGCAATTCACCTTTTTAGCTGTATTTCTAATGCGCCCGCAAGCTGTACTCAAATCGGCGCAAGTTATTTTTTACATTTTCCCTGAGATATGTCAATTTTGAAGATTAGCTATATTATTTTTTCAAAGATTTCCTTTAAATAATAGCAATATTCACATATCTATAACGGTATCATGAGCGTTACATTAAATAAGATAAAGATATATGAAGGTGGGAAATCTAATATTCCTGGAAAAAAAAATATAATTAAGCTCTCATCTAATGAGTCACCATTTGGTCCTTCAAGAAAAGTTTTAAAAGCAATTAAACAGGCATCAGGAAAAACAAATCGTTATCCAAACGCTGATAGTTTAGAATTAAAGAAAAATATTTGTAAGAGATATAAAGTTCCTAGAAAGAATATATTTGTCGGAAACGGATCTGACGAAATTTTGGGACTTCTATGTCAGCTGTTTTTATCAAAAAATGATG
>CACIBF010000023.1 GCA_902584815.1 uncultured Pelagibacteraceae bacterium | reverse complement strand
CAAATTTAGCACCATCTTCATATTTTATATAATGTGGAATTGAAACAAGCCCATTTAAATCTTTTTTATCAAGTGAGAGTTTGTAACTTTTTGATAATTTATTTTTTTTTACTTTGATATAAATAACCTCTTTTTTGTGTATAAACTCAAATTTTTTTGTTAAATTTTTTCGATGCTTTTTTATTAAAGTCATATTAATTAATATAAAGAATTTTTAAATTTAAAAAAGAAGAGAAAGCTTTTGAAGCAAGGAACACTAAATACGCAAGATAATATTTCTTTAAAACTAAGAACACTTATTTTTTTTAATTGGATTGCAATTATTGGTCAGTCATTAGCTGTTTTTGTTTCTTACTCAATAATTGAAGTAGATTTTAATTTGTTTGCAACCATATCCTTAATTGTGTTATTGTTATTATTAAATATCTTTTTAAGTCTAAAATTTCCAATTACTAAAGCTCTAAATTTTAATGAAACTACTATCTATTTATTGTTTGACCTTTTGCAGTTGATTTTTCTGTTATATTTAACAGGAGGTTTAACAAATCCTTTTTGTATCTTAATTTTAGTGCCTATAGTTATTTCATCTACTTATCTTGATTTAAAGAGAACTATTTTGATTTGTGCAGCTTCGATTATTTCTTTAAGTATTCTACTTTTTTTTTACGTGCCAATAAGTAGTAATCTAATTAATTTTAATAGTGATAGCTTCTCTAGAGAAGAAATTTTTTCAATTTGGGGAGCTTTAATAATTACACTCATTTTTATGTCTGCTTATTGTTATCGAACAGCTAGTGAATCTCGAAAAGCAGGGAAGGCCCTTAGAGAAACTCAAATGGCATTGTCAAATGAGGAAAAAGTATCTGCTCTTATGAGTTTAACAGCTGCTGCTGTTCATGAACTTGGAACTCCATTGTCTACCATTTCTGTTGTGTCAAAAGAACTTGTTGGAAACGTTAAAAAGAATGATGTTAATTATGATGATTTACAATTAATTCAAACTCAAGTTAAAAGATGTGCCGATATTTTAAAGAGACTTCGAACGACTAAGTTTGTTAGGGATAGTGACGAGTTTCTAAATGAATTTACTTTCACAAGTTTAATAAATGAGATTTTAGAAGATTATTCGAATGAAAAAATTGAAGTATCAATAAATGCTGATGAAATCTTTTCAGAAAAGAATATTACTTTTTCGAGAGTTCCTGAGGTTATACAGTCATTATCAAACATTATAGATAATGCATTTAAATATGCGAAAAATAAAATCGTTATTAATTTGAAATATGCAGAAAAGTACATAGTTGTTGAGATAATTGATGATGGAAATGGGTTCTCACCAGAAATATACGCATTGCTTGGTGAACCTTATGTTCGAAGAAGTATTGATAAAGAAGATAAAGGTTTAGGATTAGGTCTATTTATTTCAAAAAATTTACTCAGCAAATCGTATGGTAATATTGAGTTTTTAAATTATAAACCCAATGGAGCGTGTGTAAGAATTTTTTTGAATAAGAAAGAATTAAAAATAAAATAATTATATGAATGAAGAAAATTCACTTTTAATTTTAGATGATGATGAAGTTTTTTGTAAGAGACTTCAGACAGCAATGAGTCGTAAAGGCTTTAACTCTTATGGAGCTTATTCTATTAGAGAAGCTAAAGACTTACTTAAAGAGTCCATTCCAAAATATGCTGTGATTGATTTAAGATTGGGTGACGGCAATGGACTGGAGATTGTATCAATAATTTCAAAACAAAGAGAAGACAGCAAAATTATAATATTGACTGGTTATGGGAATATTCCGACTGCTGTCGCTGCAGTCAAAGAAGGGGCTTGTGATTATTTATCAAAACCTGCTGATGCAGATGATATTGAGGCTGCTTTACGTTCACCATATGAAAAAATTCCTGATCCTCCGGCAAACCCTATGTCAGCAGATCGTGTAAAATGGGAACATATTCTTAGGGTGTATGAACAATGCAATCGGAATGTTTCTGAGACTGCTCGAAGGCTTAAAATGCATAGAAGAACTTTACAGAGAATTCTTCAAAAAAAATCTCCAAGATAAGTTTAGGTTATGCTGATTTTTTTAATTGATTGATTTCACTTAAAGTACTGACTCCTTGGTCAGCAATTTCTTGGCCAGCAACAGTATCATTCTCAGAATCAAGCTCATCCATATTAACAAATTCAGCATATGTTGCTTTTGTTCTATCAGTAATTATATGCGCCTTTAGTAAGGTTTTTACTAAAACTCTAAATATATTATTTTGATTTTTCATCTCATCTTTAATCACTTCACCTTGGTCAATATACTTATGGAACTCTTGGTCAACCCATTTGTAATCAAGCCCAACACATGAATAAACGTGTTTTTTTTCTGTTGGGTTGACTAAGTTAAACAGAAGCTCAACAAATATTTTCTCAGCCCAATCTTCTACTTTTATATGCTCTTTTTTTGTCAGCTTAGGTATTGTTCTGTCAGCCCATATCTTTCCAAACTTATGATGGAAAGCTTCATCACTCATAGTGTACTTTAATAGTGTTTTCAGTACTGGATCGTTTGTATTTTCATAGGCCATGGCGAAAGCTCCCATTGCCAAACCTTCAATCATCATCTGCATGCCGACAATCTTTTTATAAACAACATCAGACGAAACTATGTCATTAGCAACTCTGCCTAATGTAGGGCCGACCTTATAAGGTGATCCCCATCTAGCTTGAATATATCTTGTAAATCCGGCAACATGTCTAGCTTCTTCTCTAGTTTGATTAGCTGCATATTCTTGTGCACCTGGATCTCGAAGAACATGGCAAAGACTAGCACTTAAAGATAAGGCTGCTTGTTCACCGTGAAGTATCTGAGATAATACAAATCGAAAACTTTCATTATTAAGTTTAATCAATTGTTTTGTTGTTAATTTCTCTCTTATGCTTGGTATTTGTAGTTCAATACCAAATGGTCCATCTGGATCTACAATATTTTGATTTTCAACATCAAATGGAATATCAAAATCTATGTATTTTTTATCATTTGGATCCCAAAAATGTTTATGTGTAGCACTAATAATTTTATCAAAAGCATTTGATCGATCACTGTAACGATCTTCATCCATCATCGGGATAAAGTGTTTTGGATTAGCTGCATTATATGCAGGATCTTTAGTAAGGGAATTTTTCCCAGTGTTAGACGTTTGCCACTTTTCTTGAACTTTATATACTTTGTCTTTTGCAATTATTTTTGCAATTTGTATTTTCTGAGATAATTCAACCATATACGGAATTTAATTCAATTGTATTAATATGTAAATAACATGCAACAGTTTAAAATATATATCAATGCGACAAACCGTCAAATTTATATATAAAAAAAAATATTATATTTATCAATATCTTAATAAATATTAAGGTTAAATTTTAATTCAAAAAGATATTAATTTTTGTGTACTTTACTTTGATTTTCCAATAATTTTACAACCAATCTGAAAAGGGCTCCCAATTTAGGTAACTATCCATTTTATGATGCAAAAAATTGAAGATTTTGTTTTTAAATTTAAGCTATCGATACTAGGCATATTTGTCTTACTAACGTTAGTAATGGGATATTTTGCTCTTCAAATTAGAATGGATGCTGGTTTTATTAAACAGTTGCCAACAAATCATGAATTTATTCATACTTACTTTCAGTATCAAGATGCACTTAGTGGTACTAATAATATTACAATCTCTCTAAGAACAACAGATGGAGAAATATTTGAAAAAGATTATTTATCAAAGCTATATGAACTCTCTGAAACATTAAGATATCTACCAGGAGTCAATCAATCGAGTATGAAGTCTTTATGGACTTCAAATACAAGAGTAATGAGAGTGACTGAAGAAGGATTTGAAGCAACCACTGTTATACCTGGCAATATTACTCCTCAAGAACTAACTGATGGTGAAATAAAAAATATTAGAGATAGAGTTCTAACAGGTGGTCATGTTGGTAGCTTAGTTGCAAATGATTTCTCAGCTTCTTTAGTAAGAGTTGAGCTTACTGAATTTGATCCTCGTACTGGAGAAAAATTAGATTACCTGCAATTGGGTCGAGAGATTGAAGCTATTAGAGATGAATTTGAAGTCGGCAAATATAAAGTAGAAATTACTGGATTTGCAAAGATGATCTCTGATATTGCAAGTGAAGCTTATAATGTTGTTATATTTTTTGCTTTAGCTTTTGTATTAACTGTCTTAGCTGTTTATTGGTATTCAAGATCATGGACATTAACTTTTTTACCGTTGGTTTGCTCCTTAACTTCATTAATTTGGCAATTTGGGATGCTAAAAGTTCTTGGGTTTGGATTAGATCCACTTGCAATACTTGTTCCTTTCTTAGTTTTTGCTATCGGTGTTTCTCACGGTATTCAGCAAGTTAATCAAATTACTAAAGAAGTGATAGATGGACGATCTCCTGAGTATGCTGCTAGAGCAAGTTTCTCAAGACTTCTTGTTCCTGGAAGCATGGCTTTAGTAACTGATCTTGTCGGATTTGGAACACTTATTTTATTGCCAATTGGAATGATTCAAGAATTAGGAATTACAGCTTCAATTGGTGTTGCTTTTAAAATTATAACCAACTTAATAATGCTACCACTTGCTGCTTCTTATGCGAGATATAATGATAATTTTATTAAGTCTGCATCGTCTGCCATTGCGTATAGAAGAAAAAGAGTTGCAGTTTTTGCAAAATTAGCAAAGCCTCGAGCAGCAGCAATAACTCTTACTGTTAGCGCCGTTTTATTTGCAGGGGCAATATTTATGGCATCAGATAGACATGTAGGTGATTTACATGAAGGTGCACCTGAGCTAAGACCAGAAGCTCGATACAACCAAGATATTGTAGAAATCACGAAGAGATATAATGTAACAACAGATGTTCTCGTCGTTATCTTTGAAAGCTTAGCACAATCTCAAGGGGTTCCACCTTGTCGCTCTATTGATATGATGAATGCACAAGATAATTTTCATTGGTATGCAGAAAATATTGATGGAGTTGTTTCAGTTATTTCTCTCTCTAGTATTGCTAAGCGCGGAATGAGTGGGTATGCCGAGGGCAATCTAAAATGGAGTTATTTACCAAGAAATGACCGAGCATTATCATTTGCTTCAAGTGTAGTTGGGCCTGAGTCAGGTTTAATGAATGAAAATTGTTCAATTATGCCCATGTATATTTTTACTAAGGATCATAAAGCAACAACTATTTCACATATAATAGAAGAAATAGAAAAATATAAACAAAAATTTTTAGAATCTGAATCGACTTTCACAATGAGATCATTTTTTAAAAGACCAGCTGAAGGTACTGATTTTATTTCTGATGCTGGAGTAGTAAGTGGTTCTTTTTTTGCAGGAACAATTGAAGACTGGGATATTAATGAGCATAGATATTTCAATACTGATGAATGGATACTTTTTGGTCATGAAAATAACTTTAACGTTAGAGACTTATGGAATAATAAATTATTAAATTATTTAAGAGATATAGACCAATATGATGAAAAATTAGAGCCCACTGTCAGGGAGATCCGAAAAGCTGATACGGCCATAAAAAGTTTCTTTGACGAAAATAAAGACATCCCTGCAATTGTCTACGATATGGATGAAATAAACTATCGTTTAGCAAGTGGTACAGTTGGAATTCAACATGCAACAAATGAAATAATTGAAGAATCCGAACTTCCAATGATGTTAATTGTATATGCAGTAATCTTTCTTCTAGTTTTTGGAACCTATATGGATTGGAGAGCCACAATCTGTTGCACTGTTCCTCTTACATTTGCTACAATGTTGGGATATGCATTTATGGATGTGATGCAAATCGGTTTAAAAGTTTCTACTCTTCCCGTAATGGTTCTTGCTGTAGGTATTGGAGTAGATTATGCGTTCTATATTTATAATAGATTACAAACTTATTTAAAAGAAGGTATGGATATATCGCAGGCATTTGAGCAGACTTTTGCAAATACTGGTGCCGCAGTAGTATTTACTGCTTTAACTCTTGCAATTGGTGTATCGACTTGGTCTTTTTCGGCTCTCAAATTCCAAGCTGACATGGGTATGCTTTTAACATTTATGTTCTTAATTAATATGGTTTGTGCCATGACAACACTACCTGCTTTAGCAGTTGTATTAGATAAAGTTGTTCCAAGAAAAAATGATAATATATTTAAGTTTGTAGGTGGTCAAACAGGCGTAGCTTATTTGATAACAATATCCCTAGTTATTGTAGCATTATTTTTAATTTAACTATTCATTAACAAGCTTAATAAATATTTCCTCTAAGTTATTATCCTCAATTTTGATGTCCTTAATGTTTATTTTAAGTTTAACTAATCTTGTGAGAAGTTCTTGGTGACTAATAATGCTTGGATCATACTCGATGGTTATATGGTCGCTGTGATTTCTGAATGAAACGTTTAAATCATTGAAGGTATCATCTTTGATTGTTGTTGAATTACCATGTTCAATAACTATTTTCTTAAAACTCATCTTTGATTTAATATTTTTTGTTTTATCTGCAATTAAGAGCTTACCTTTATTAATAATAGCTATCTCATCACATAAATTTTCAGCTTCATGTAAATAATGTGTTGTTATAACTATCGTTTTACCCTGAGTTTTTAATGACTTTATATTTTCCCATAGGGTCTGCCGCAACTCTACGTCTACACCCGCAGTTGGCTCATCAAGTACAAGTATTTCTGGATCATGAACCATTGCTTTTGCTATGAGTAGTCTTCTTTTCATTCCCCCAGAAAGAGTTCTAGCATAGGCATCAGATTTATCTTCCAAAGCTAATAGTCTAAGAATTTTTTTTGTTTGCCTCTTCTCTTTTGGCACTCCGTAGAGCCCTGCTTGAAGCTCTAATAATTCATAAGGAGTGAAAAAGGGATCCATATTTAATTCTTGAGGAACTATACCAATACGGGGTTTGATTTCATAAAGTTCTTTTGAATAGTCTTTTCCAAAAATTTTAATAGCGCCTGAAGTTTTATAAACTAGATCAGCTAAAATATTAATAAGAGTTGATTTACCAGCTCCATTAGGTCCCAGTAGTCCAAATATTATCCCTGACTTTATTTCGAGAGAAATATTATCTAAAGAGTAGTTTTTTTGATTTTTATAAATCTTTGATAAATTATTAATTGTTATTGCAATGTTTTCTTTCATAGCTATTTTGTACAAATAATAGTTTTTATTTTAATTTCTTGTATCATATAAACTTATGAGCTCACCAGATAAAAAAAATTATCATTCTCAAGTTTTTGATAATGTTAAAAGCAAAAAAGTCAGTTGTAATGGCGGTGGAGGAGCTCTTGGACATCCAAAAATATATCTTGATATGGGAAAAGAAAATCAAATTATCTGTCCTTACTGTAGTAAAATTTTTATTCTAGAACTTTAGTTAATGACTGAAAAAAACCATCTATTTTTAATCGATGGCTCTGGATATATTTTTAGAGCTTACTATGCCCTGCCTCCTTTATATCGAAAAAGTGATGGACTTCCAACAGGAGCAGTTAATGGTTTTTGTAATATGATTTATAAATTAGTTGAAGATACAAATCGTGATGTGAAACCATCACATATAGCTGTTATATTTGATAGTGCAAGAAAGACATTTAGAAATGATATTTATAAAGATTATAAAGCAAATAGAGGAGAGCCTCCTGAAGATTTAATTCCTCAGTTTCAAATCATAAAAGACTCTGTAAAAGCTTTTGGCATTCAATCTATTGAATTATCTGGATTTGAGGCTGATGATATTATTGCTACATACGCACGTATTGGAAATGAAAAGGGATGGAAAGTTTCAATTGTTTCTTCAGATAAAGACCTTATGCAGATTGTAGACAGTAATATTTCACTTATTGATACAATGAAAAATAAATCAATTGGACCAAATGAAGTTATAGAAAAATTTGGAGTTGAACCTAAAAAAGTTATAGATGTTCAGGCTTTGGCAGGTGACAGTTCAGATAATGTTCCAGGGGCACCCGGTATAGGAATTAAAACAGCAGCAACATTAATTAATGAATTTGGAAATCTAGAAAATTTACTTAAAAACTGTCATCAAATAAAGCAGAATAAACGACGAGAGACATTAG
>CACIBF010000022.1 GCA_902584815.1 uncultured Pelagibacteraceae bacterium | reverse complement strand
TCTTCTGATATTTGAACTATAAGCTTTCCATGGTTTTCACCTGCGAATAACTTTTTAATTGCACTTGAAGCATTTTCTAATCCTGGAACTATATCATTTTTATATTTAATCTTTCCTTCAACAATCCACTTTCCTAGATCTTGGAAAGCTTCCATAGCCCTTTTCTGATAATCAAAAATAATAAATCCTTGAAGTTTAATTCGTTTGATTAATAAATGTCCCCAAGCAGGCCCTGAAACAAGAGACTCAGAATTATATACCGAAATCAATCCGCACAGAGATATTCGACTCTTTATATTCATTCGGGTAAGAACAGCCTCAGTAATTTTACCACCAACATTTTCGAAATATATATCTATGCCATCTGGACACAATTCTTTTAACCTAGCTCTTACGTCCTCTGTTTTGTAATTAATTGTACCATCGATATTTAATTCATTTTTAAGCCAATTACATTTTTCATCTGATCCAGAAATACCAATAACTCTACATCCTTTTATTTTACCAATTTGACAAACTATTGATCCAACTGCACCAGCTGCGGCAGACACTACAAGAGTCTCACCTTCTTGAGGATCAGTAATATCTAAGAGGCCAAAGTATGCCGTCATTCCAGTCATGCCCATTACGCTCATAAATGCACTTAGTTCAAAACCAGTGTTTTGGGGTATTTTTTGGACACCTTTACCTGAAGAAATACTGTAATTTTGCCATCCTCCCATCGAATTTACATAGTCACCAACTTGAAATTTTTCATTATTTGATTTTTCAATAATTCCAATTGTGCCACCTCTCATGACATCACCTATTTTCATAGCATCTACATATGAAGCTTGACCACTCATCCATCCTCTATTTGCTGGGTCTAGAGATAGATAAATGTTTCTTATCAAAATTTCTTGTTCGCCTATTTCACGTAAATTAGATTCTTCTAGAACAAGGTCAGTATCTGCAATATCGCCTCTAGGAAAACTTTTTAGTATCCATTGTTTATTAATCATGTGGTCCCCTTTTTATTTTTTTGCTGTTAGTTGATTTGTTCTTGCTCCAGGCATATCAACTATCACACCCGTCGATGAAGCTGTAACAACTGTTTTACCATTTTGAACTAATTTTCCTTCTAAAAAAACTAAATTCTTGCCAGCTTTAACAATTTTTCCATATCCGTTAGCTTTACCAGGTCTTGTAGGATATAAGAAATTCGTTTTCATTTCTATTGTTGGTGGTCGTTTTGTAAAATGAGTTTTCATTATGAAGGCTAGTGCCATTGTATCATCAATCATTCCTGATAATAATCCCCCTTGTACGTCACCAGTTGGATTACAAAATTTTTTATCGATGTCGAATAGAAATTCAGCAGTACCTTCTTCAGTATTAAGTGCAATACATTTCATGTCATATAATGATGTAAAGCTTTCATTCTTATTATAAAGCTCTAGTATTTCTTGATCAGAGATTTTATTCATAATTAAATTTTATTTATTACTCCAAAATTTTTTTGCTTTCTTAAAAAAAGCACTTTTAAGAGGGCTGTCCTTATCATCTTCAATTTCTTTAAAAGATTTTAATATTTCTATTTGTTTCTTTGATAAATTAATAGGTGTTTCAACTTTTGCTTGAATATATAAGTCCCCAACACCACCATTTCTAACATTTGGCATCCCTTTTGATTTGAGTCTAAATTGATCTCCAGTTTGAGTTCCCTCAGGAATCTTAAGCCTAGCTTTCCCTCCATCTATTGTTGGTAATTCAATGCTCCCACCAATAGTTGCATCAATCATTGAAATAGGAATTTCTGCAAAAAGATGATTCTCCTCCCTGGAAAAAATTTCATGTTCGTTAACATTTACAAAAATATAAAGATCACCTTGTTGTCCTCCGTTTGGTCCTGCTTCTCCTTCACCAGAAAGACGAATCCTCGATCCATCATCAACTCCTTTGGGAATAGTAACCATTAGACTTTTTGTTTTTTGCATACGACCAGCACCTCGACAACTCTTACATGGGTCAGAAATCATTGAACCAGATCCTTGGCATTGAGGGCATGTCTGCTGGATTGAGAAGAAGCCTTGTTGAGATCGTACTTGTCCAGCACCACCACAAACATTGCATGTTATTGGGCTACTACCTTTAGCAGCTCCTGAGCCTGAACAATCATCACATTTTACTTGAGTGGGTATTTTTACTTTGAATTTTTTACCAAGGTACGCTTCTTCTAAATTTATTGAGATATCATATCTTAGATCTGAACCACGATTATTGGATTTACGTCTCCTTCCACCTCCACCAAAAAAAGATGAGTCTCCAAAAAAGTCCTCAAAAATATCAGAGAACTGAGATGAGGAGAAATCAAATCCTCCACCTTGAGAGCTGCCATCAACTGCTGAATGACCAAATTGATCATATGCAGATCTCTTTTCTTTATCATAAAGAATTGAATAGGCTTCGCTAGCTTCTTTGAATTTTGCTTCAGCATCAGAGTCACCCTGATTCCTGTCAGGGTGATATTTCATTGCAAGCTTTCTATAAGCTTTTTTTATTTCTGATTCATCTGCTGATTTATTGACACCAAGAACTTCATAGTAATCTCTTTTGGACATTTGCTATCAGTTTCTAGGCTTGTTTGGTATCTTCTTCTTTTACTTCCTCAAACTCTGCATCAACAACTTTTTCATTTTTACCATCTGAATCTGCGGCAGTTTGTTCACCACTACCTTCCGGTGATCCCTCAGCCTGTTGAGCTTTATACATTGCCTCCCCAAGCTTCATAGATGATTGTGTTAAGGCTTCTAATCCAGATTTTATTTTTTCTAAATCATCACTTTCCATTGCTTCTTTCAGTGACTTGATATCATTCTCGATAGCCGCTTTTTCATCAGCTGAAACTTTATCTCCAAATTCTTTCATGTTTTTTTCAGCAGAATGTATCATTGAATCTGCTTGATTTTTAGTATCAATAGCCTCACGTTTTTGCTTATCAGACTCTGCATTGGCTTCAGCGTCTTTAACCATTTTCTCAATTTCTTCATCTGAAAGACCTCCAGAAGCTTGAATAGTAATTTTTTGCTCTTTGCCAGTACCCTTATCTTTTGCAGAAACATTTACAATTCCATTTGCATCAATATCAAAAGTTACTTCAATCTGAGGAACCCCTCTTGGTGCAGATGGTATTCCTTCTAAATTAAAGTTTCCAAGTTGTTTATTATCAGCAGCCATTTCCCGTTCACCTTGGACAACTCTAATAGTAACAGCAGATTGATTATCCTCAGCAGTTGAGAAAGTTTGACTCTTCTTTGTAGGTATAGTTGTATTTTTATCGATTAGTTTTGTTGAAACGCCACCTAGTGTTTCAATTCCTAATGATAAAGGAGTAACGTCTAATAGTAATACATCTTTCACATCACCTTGAAGAATTCCAGCTTGAATTGCTGCTCCCATAGCAACTACTTCATCGGGGTTAACACCTTTGTTGGGTTCTTTTCCAAAGAAGTTTTTAACAGTCTCAATAACTTTAGGCATTCTTGTCATCCCACCAACAAGAACAATTTCATCAATTTCACCAGCACTCATACCAGCATCTTTTAATGCTGCTTCACATGGGCCAATAGTTTTTTGAACTAGATCATCAACCAAAGTTTCCAACTTTGATCTTGTAACTTTTATATTCAAATGTTTTGGACCTGATTGATCTGCGGTAATAAATGGTAAATTAATTTCTGTCTGTGGAGTTGAAGATAATTCGATTTTTGCTTTCTCAGCGGCTTCTTTAAGTCTTTGTAATGCAAGTTTATCCTGAGTTAAGTCAATGCTATTTTCTTTTTTAAATTCTGAAGCAAGGTACTCTAATATTCTAGCATCAAAATCTTCACCACCAAGGAAAGTATCACCATTAGTAGACTTAACTTCAAAAACACCATCACCGATCTCAAGAATGGAAACATCAAATGTACCTCCACCTAAGTCATATACAGCAATAGTTTTACCGTCTTTTTTATCGAGTCCATATGCAAGAGCAGCTGCAGTAGGCTCATTAACAATTCTCTCAACCTCAAGGCCAGCAATTTTACCGGCATCCTTAGTTGCTTGTCTTTGTGCATCATTAAAATAGGCTGGAACAGTAATTACAGCCTTATCAACTTTTTCACCGAGATATCTTTCAGCATCTTCTTTTAATTTTTGAAGTATGAATGCTGAAATTTGAGATGGAGAATATTTTTCGTTATTTGCCTCTACCCAAGCATCACCACTTTCAGCCTTAATAATTTTAAACGGAACCATTTCGGCATCTTTTTGGACTGTTGGATCATTGAATGATCTACCAATAAGTCTTTTGATAGCAAATAGAGTATTTTCAGGATTTGTAACACCTTGTCTTTTTGCAGGTTGTCCAACCATTTTTTCTGAGTTTTCGTCAAACCCTACGATTGATGGCGTTGTTCTTGCACCTTCAGAGTTTTCAATTACTTTAGAGCTCTTTCCGTCCATAATTGAAATACAACAATTTGTTGTACCTAAATCTATTCCAATAACCTTACTCATATTTGATCCTTAATATTGTTTGACTTATATATAGGTAGTACATATCTGCACTACAACCCCCATTAGACACAAAATTAAAAGAAAATCTGAAATAAAAAAAACAACTATATTATTGAAAAAATTAGCTTTTTTTTAACTTGAAAACTCCTACCATTGCAGGCCTTAAAAGTCTGTCGCCAATTGTATACCCATCTTGTATTACTTCTGAAATTTTTCCAGCCTCGGAATCCTTACCTTCAACTTCAAACATTGCCTGATGTAAATTTGGGTCAAATGGCTCATTTATAGTATTAATCTTATTAATCTTAAATTTTTCTAATGAGCTGATTAATTGTTTTTCTGTAAGTTCAATTCCTTCTACAAAAGTGGATAGAGCGTTTTTATCTGCTTTTTTATCCTCAATTGACTTGATGGCTCTTTGCAGATTATCAACAACAGCGAGTATTTCTTTGGCAAAATTAGAAACTATATAATTTCCTAGATCTTCTTTTTCTCTTTCTAATCTTCTTCTTAAGTTTTCACTGTCCGCAAGGGTTCTGAGGACTTGTTCTTGAGCTTCGGCAAGTTTTTCTTCAATAGATTTTTCTTCACTAAGATTTTCATTTTTATTATTGCTGTCATTGTCATTAATCATTTTTTCTTGATCAAGATCAGTCACTTCTTTATCTAAATTTTTTTTATCTTTCTCGTTTTTTTTATCTTTTTTTGTCATAGGGAGAAAATATATTTTTTAATTCAATTAACATGTAATGATCTATATAATTTTCGTCAATAGGTGAAAAAAATGTTTTTTATAAATCAATGAGAAAAAATAGAAAAATAAACGAGTTAAGGAAAATAGAGATAATTCCTAATTTTTCACCAAATGCTGAAGGATCATGTTTGATTAAGTGTGGAGAAACTCACGTTCTTTGTAACGCTTCAGTAGATGAAAATATACCACGTTGGTTGAAAGGACAAGATAGAGGGTGGATTACTGCTGAATATGGAATGTTGCCAAGATCGACGCTTGATAGAATGAATAGAGAGTCAAAGCTAGGAAAACAATCAGGTAGAACTCAAGAAATTCAGAGGCTGATTGGTCGATCATTAAGATCAGTCACGGATCTACACAAGTTAAAAAATTATCAAGTCATTATTGATTGTGATGTTTTGCAAGCTGATGGCGGAACACGAACTGCTGCTATAACGGGTGCATTTGTAGCTCTAAAACTGTGTATTAATAAATTAATTGAACGAAAAAAGATTAAATCTGATCCAATAACTGAAAGCTTGGCAGCTATTAGTTGCGGTGTAATTGAAAATGAAACTTATCTTGATCTTGATTATAGTGAAGATCTAGGAGCTGAAGTAGATGCAAATTTTGTGATTACAGAAAATGAAAAATTAGTTGAGATACAAATGACTTCTGAAGAAAAGTTATGTAGTGAAGATAATTTTCAGCAAATGTTAACTATAGCAAAAGATGGCATAAAGCAGTTAATAGAGATACAAAAAGAAATACTTTCTAATTAATAAAATATGAAAAAAATTGTAATAGCCTCTCATAATGATGGAAAAGTTGAGGAAATAAGAGGTCTTTTAAAAAAATATAAATTCAAAATTTTTTCGCTTAAAAAATTTTCACATATTGAGCCAAAAGAGAATGGTAAAACTTTTATAGAAAACTCAGTCATCAAAGCTGTAAATGCTCTAAAAATTACTGGATTACCATCTATTTCAGATGATAGTGGCCTATGTATTCCTGCATTAAATAATGATCCTGGCATTTACTCAGCTAGGTGGGCCGGTAAAGGAAAAAATTTTGATTTAGCGTCAAAAAAAATTGAAAAAAAATTATTTGAAAAGTATAGAAATAAACAAAAATTATTCAAAGCCTTCTTTTGTTGTGCATTAACCATTGCATTGCCTGATGGAGCAATAAAGTCATTTGAAGGGAAAGTCTTTGGAACGTTACAGTTTCCACCAAAAGGAAAAAATGGTTTTGGATATGATCCAATATTTATTCCAAAAGGATATAAAAAAACTTTTGGAGAAATGAAGTACTCATTTAAAGAAAGAATTAGCCATAGGCAGAAAGCTTTTAAAAAATTACATAACTTTATTGCTAAACTCTAATTTTTTATCTTTATAATTTTTTCGTTTTTAATTCTGTATAGTGCCAGCTTTCTCTCTACGACTCCGTCCTCTTTAAACTTAAACATTCCAGTTAGTCCACTAAAGCCCATTTCACTTAAAATATTTGCCTTATTTATTTTGAGATTCTGATTATCTAAACTTGAAATAATTCCAACGGCATCGAAACCATATATTGCAATTGGATGAGGAACTTCATTATATAAAGTTTGATAAAGGTCACTGAATATTTTTGTTTTATCTTTTTCTAATGAGACAAAAATAGAGTTATTTAATCCAGGCTCTTTTATTATTGCATCCTTGTTCCAAAGTGAAGTTCCAAAATATTGAATTTTTTTTGGGTCTACGTCATAATATGGCAGTGTTGAGCTTAGAAGAGATAATTGCTGAAAGCTCTCCACTGCAATATAAAGAGAGTCAAACTGTAAATCCCCATATGTATCATTTCTCTGCAGAACTTTGATTTCTTTTTTTGATTTTTCTGAATTTTCTTTTTTTAGTAATTCTATTTTATCTAACAAATTTTGACTTCTATTTTCGTAATCAGATATTAGTTTAGCCACTTCATAGAAATCAGGATTTTTTGGATCAAAAAAAACTTCAGATAAAATACTTATATCTTTATTTAATGTCGAATATTCAAAATGTTGAATGATAGTATTGCCGTAAATATTTTCAGGTACAATAATTGCAAACTTTTTCAAATTATTATTTTCTGCATAATTAATTATTGATTGAATTTCATCTTTTAGTGTTAGCCCACTGATAAAGATATTTTCATTGGCAACATTTAAATTATTAGAAAATGTTATAGTTTGGATCTTATTGCCTGAAGAGAGAGATTTTAGTTCATTAACTTTATCAGAGAAAACTGGACCAAGAATAATATCAATATTTAAATCCAAAAATTCGTAATATGCTTTTGTGACACCTTCAATAGATGATGTATCTCTAACAAAAATTTTAATATTTTTATTTTGTGTTTTATAAAGGGCAAGATGTATAGCATTTAATAGAGACTTTCCAATTCTATAATTCTGCCCTTTCATGGGTAGCAATAGACCAACTCTTATCTCTTCATTTTCCTCAAATTCTGTTTTTGTGATAGGAAAATCACTTAATGTTTTTTCAATATTAGAGTTATTATTTAAGACTTTTGTTGTAGATTGGGTTGTTTGACAACTTAAGACAATTAAAGAACTAAATATTATAAGGTAAAGAGTTTTTGTTATTTTCTTTTTTATATGAGTAAGAAATTTGACTACGAATATATTCATGAGCTTTTAAATAATTCAAGTATTGAAGCAGGATTATATATTATTGCAACACCTATAGGAAATTTGTCTGATATTACTATAAGAGCTCTCAATATTCTTGCCTCATCAAAATTGGTTTATTGTGAAGACACACGTGTAAGTAAAAAATTAACTTCAAAATATGGCATAAATTGTAAATTAAAGCCTTTCCATAAATTTAATTCAAAATCCTTAATA
>CACIBF010000021.1 GCA_902584815.1 uncultured Pelagibacteraceae bacterium | reverse complement strand
CTATTTTGGTCTTGCTTCTGATGCTTTTTTGATACATTGACATCCTTAACAATCGCCTTTAGGCCTTGAATTTTCATAACCTCACCAATTTTACCAGAGTCTTTTCCAGAATTTACAAACACACGATCACCTTTTTTTATTCTTTGAGCCACTAGAGAACCTCCGGAGCTAATGATATAATTTTCATTTGATTTCTTGATCTTAATTCACGACAAACTGGACCAAATATTCTTGTACCAACAGGCTCTCCTTGAGCATTAATTAGAACTGCAGCATTGGAATCAAATTTAATTGTACTCCCATCAGGTCTTTTAAGTTCTTTTCTAGTCCTAACTATGACAGCTTTGTGAACAGTTCCCTTTTTTACTTTACCTCTAGGCATGGCTTCTTTGATTGTTACTACAATTGTATCTCCAACTGATGCATATTTTCTTTTGGAGCCTCCTAAAACCTTTATACAAAGGACTTCCTTGGCTCCTGAGTTATCAGCTATATTTAATCTTGATTCTGTTTGTATCATTATTCAATAACGACCCATCTTTTTAATTTTGATATTGGTTTAGATTCAATAATTTTTACCTTGTCACCAATATTAAATTTATTATCAGCGTCATGAGCACTATATTTCTTTGATCTTTTAATAACCTTCTTTAAAACTGGGTGCCTGAACTTTCTTTCAACAAGAACAGTAATAGTTTTGTCTTGTTTATCGCTCAGAACAGTGCCTTGTAATATTCTTTTTGGCATAATTTAATTCTCTTTAACTTTCTCGTTTTTAATCGTTTTAATACGAGCTATTAACTTTCTCACTTTGGATACCCTTGAAGTATTTTCTAATTGACCAGAGGATTTTTGAAATCTTAAATTAAAAGATTCCTTATATAAGTTTTCAAGCTCTGTATTAAGCTGATCAACTGTTTTTTTTCTAATTTCTTCAATTTTCATTTTTTACTTCACCAATTGTTCTACTACTTTTGTCTTAACGGGTAATTTGGAAGCAGCCCTTCCAAAAGCTTCTTTTGCTACAGCAAAAGAAACCCCATCTACTTCAAACATTATTTTTCCTGGTTTCACTCTACATGCCCAATACTCTGGCGATCCTTTGCCTTTTCCCATTCTTACTTCAACAGGTTTTTTTGATACAGGTACATCTGGGAAGATTCTTACCCAAACTCTTCCAGCTCTTTTCATAAATCTTGTCATAGCTACCCTTGCAGCCTCTATTTGACGAGCAGTAATTCTATCAGCTTCTAGTGCCTTAAGACCAAAAGTACCATAGTTCAATGTAGTTGCAGATGTTGCAACTCCTTTAATTCTGCCTTTATGTGCTTTTCTAAATTTTGTTTTCTTTGGTTGTAACATTTCTTATCCTAATTTATTTGGATTATTTTCAGACTCATGTGGCGCGTTATCATCAATATCCCCTTTATAAATCCATACTTTTATTCCACAAGCCCCATAGGTAGTAGCTGCAGTAGATTCTGCATAATCTATATTGGCTCTAAATGTATGAAGTGGAACTCTACCTTCTCTATACCACTCTGTTCTTGCAATTTCAGTTCCACCAAGTCTTCCTCCACAGTTAACTCTTATTCCATCAGCGCCTAATCTCATTGCTGACTGTACGGACCTTTTCATTGCTCTTCTAAATGACACACGTCTTTCAAGTTGCTCAGCTATTGTGTCAGCTATCAACTGAGCTTCAACTTCAGGCTTTCTAATTTCAACTAAGTTGATAGAGACTTCATCAGAAGTAAACTCAGAAATCTTTCTTTTAAGTTTTTCGATATCACTTCCTTTTTTACCAATTATTAAACCTGGTCTTGATGAGTATATTGTTACCTGAGCTTTTTTAGCAGGTCTTTCAATTTGAATTTTTGCAACTGCACAATTCTTTAATTTCTTTTTGATGTAAGCTCTAATTTTTAAATCTTCTTGAAGATAATTTCCAAAATCTCTTCTATTGGCAAACCATCTCGATTGCCATTTTTTATTTAAAATCAATCTTAGACCAATTGGATTTACTTTCTGACCCATAATTACTCTTTTCCCTTACTATCTTTTTGCTCTTCTGAGAGTTTTATAGTGATATTAGTTAAAAACTTTTGAATTCTTCCTGGTCGGCCTTTAGCTCTTGCTCTCCATCTCTTCATAACCATACCCTTACCGCAATATGCTTCGCTTACTTTTAGAATATCTATGTCTAGCTGATGATTATTTTCAGCATTAGCTACGGCACTATTCAAAACCTTTCCAATGTCTTTTGCTATAGCTCTGTTTGAGAACTTAAGAACATTAATCGCATCTGATGCTTTTTTGCCACGTATCATTTCAAGCACAAGATTAGCTTTGGATGGACTAACTCTCATATTTTTCGCAACAGCATAAGCTTCGTTATCTTTTCTATTTAAATGCTTCATTATTTTTTCGTCTTTTTATCTGCCGTATGGCCGTGAAATGTTCTAGTAGGAGAAAATTCTCCAAATTTATGCCCAACCATATCTTCTGATACATTTACAGGTATAAATCTTTTTCCATTATGTACTGCAAAACTAAGACCAACAAACTCTGGAAGGATTGTAGATCTTCTAGACCATGTTTTGATCACATTATTTCTTCCTGCCTCAGCTGAAGCTTTAGCTTTCTTTAATAAATGACTATCAACAAATGGACCTTTCCAAATAGATCTTGCCATATTAAACCTCTATCCTCGCTTTTTTATCGGTCTTTCTTTTTATAATAAATTTATCAGTTCTTTTATTATTTCTTGTTTTAAGGCCTTTAGTCTTCTTTCCCCATGGAGTTACGGGATGTCTTCCACCTGACGTTTTTCCTTCACCACCTCCGTGAGGGTGATCAATTGGATTCATCGCAACTCCTCTAACGGATGGTCTAATTCCAAGCCATCGATTTCTTCCAGCTTTCCCAAGTTTTTTATTCTTGTTATCTATATTTGATAAAACTCCAATAGTTGCTTTACATTCTTCTCTTACTTTTCTTTGCTCACCTGAAGGCAATTTAACAACAACATAGCCGTCAGATTTGCCCACTATTTGTGTTGAAGATCCTGCAGCTCTGGCAAGCTGTGCACCGCCTCCAACATTAAGTTCAACATTGTGAATATCAATTCCAACAGGAATTATAGACATTGGCATACAATTACCTGTTTTAATTTCTGCTTTATTGGACGAAATTACTGTATCTCCGACATTCAAATCTTTAGGAGCTAAAATATAAGAAAATGTACTATCTTCGTATTTGATTAGAGCTATGTAAGCTGAGCGGTTTGGATCATATTCGATTCTCTCAACAACCGCTGAAACATCTTGCTTTGATCTCTTAAAGTCTATTAATCTATACTTGCTTTTATGTCCGCCCCCTTTTCTTCTCATCGTGATGCGGCCAGTATTATTTCTTCCACCTTTTTTAGAAAGCCCGGCAGTTAACGATTTTTTTGGCTTACCTTTCCATAGACCAGTTTTGTCTATTAGAGTAAGACCTCTAGTTCCTGGGGTATTTGGTTTAAACTTCTTAAGTGCCATTATTAAATTCCTGCATTGATATCAATTGTTTGACCATCTTCAAGTGTGATGAAGGCTTTTTTATAATTAGATCTTCTTCCTATAGTACCTCTAAAAGCTTTTCGCTTACCTTTTACAATGAGTGTATTTACTTTTTTAACCTTAACTTTAAAAATATTTTCTATGGCTTCTTTAATTTCTTTTTTCGAAGACTCATTTGCGACTTGAAATGTAACCTGATTATACTCTGAACCTAATGATGACTTTTCAGTGACAATAGGTTTTAGGATAGTTTGATAATTTTTTATGTTACTCATTATTCTGTCAATCTCTTTTCTATTTCGCTTACAGCTTCTTTACTCATCACAAATTTTTCATACTTTAAAATATCAATCGCATTTACTCCTAACGTATTTGAATATTTTATAGATTTAATATTTCTTGAAGAAAGAATAAAGTTCTCATCATGATTTTGAGCCTCAATCACAAGGGCAGACTTGATATTCAATTTATCAAATACATTTTTGATATTTTTTGTTTTAATTTCAGTCATTTTAAAATCATCAAAAACTACAATTTCATTGTTTTTTAATTTTGAAGATAAAACATGTTTAAGGGCTAAAGATTTAAATTTTTTTGATAGACTTTGACTTGATCTTTTTCCTCTAAGGTTGTGTGCCATTCCACCACTTCTGAAAATATTTGCTTTTTTCGAGCCATGTCTTGCTCCACCACCACCCTTTTGCCTTCCATATTTTTGAGTAGTGCCCTTTACTTCAGACCTGTTTTTAGTTGTAGGTCTTGACTGAATTACATTTGATTTGTGCCAATCAACTAGTGTACTGATGATTTCTAAGTTTGGATCTAGTGCAAAAATATTATCTGATAGAACTATTGATCCAGATTTTTCGCCATTTATTTTAAAAGTATCAATATTCATCTATTTCTTTTTCTTTGAGTCCACTGGAATTTTTATATCGAAATCTTTGACTGACTTTTGCTTTATTGAGTCTTCTACAACTAACCATGCTCCTCTTGCTCCAGGTGTAGATCCCTTTACGCAAATAATATTATTTTTTGTGTCAACTTTCACAACTTGCAAGCTTTGCAATGTTTTGTGTTCATCACCTAAATGTCCTGCCATTTTTTTTCCCTTGAATACTTTACCTGGATCTTGACATTGGCCGGTAGAACCATGGGCTCTATGAGATATTGAAACACCGTGAGTAGCTCTCATTCCACCAAAATTATGTCTTTTCATTGCTCCAGCAAAGCCTTTTCCCTTAGAAAATCCTGATACATCAATAAACTGTCCTTCTTGGAAATGATCTACCTTTAAACTATCTCCAGCTTTAACCTCAGTTTCTTTATCAATAGAGAATTCTCTGATGTATTTAAAAGGTACTGAAGATTTCTTTTTAAAGAAACCTTTAGTGGCTTTATTTGTTTTGTTTTCCTTTTTTATTTCACAAGCGCCAAGTAAAATTTTATCAGTATCTAATTCTGGTTTTTCAGTTCTTTCTATGACCTTACAGTCATCAACATGTAAGATGGTAACTGGGATGTTTAAGCCATTAGGGGTATAAAAATTACTCATTCCTATTTTTTTTGCAATAATACCTGGTCTCATAATTATAACTTTATTTCTACATCAACTCCTGAAGCTAAATCTAGTTTCATGAGTGCATCAACTGTTTGAGGTGTTGGGTCAACAATTTCAATAAGACGTTTATGAGTCCTAATCTCAAATTGTTCCCTACTTTTTTTGTTAACATGAGGAGATCTTAGTACAGTAAATACTTCATTATTTGTAGGTAAAGGAATTGGACCTTTAACAATAGCGCCTGTCCTCTTGGCGGTATTAACAATCTCTACTGAAGACTGATCCAGGATACCGTGATCGAAAGCTTTAAGTCTTATTTTTATATTTTGATTATCCATAAATTTTCTAAGCAAATTTTGCTTTTACCTCATCTTGTACATTTTGTGGCACTTGCTCATAGTGATCAAAAAACATTGAATATTGTGCCCTTCCTTGAGTCATTGATCGTAATGTATTGATGTAACCAAACATATTTGCAAGCGGTACCATTGCACTAACTGTAGTCGTGTTCCCTCTTGCTTCACTTCCGCTAACCTGTGCTCTTCTACTACTTAAATCTCCTATTACATCTCCCATAAAATCATCAGGAGTAACAACCTCAACACGCATTACAGGCTCTAAAAGTTTTGGGCTTGCTTTAGTGCATGCATCTTTAAATCCCATTCGACCAGCAATTTCAAAAGCTAGACTACTTGAGTCAACATCATGATATTTGCCATCAATTAGTGTAACTTTATAATCAATTATTGGAAAACCAGCGATTACGCCTGTATCAGCTACTCCTTCAACACCTTTTTCAACACCTGGAATATATTCCTTAGGTATATTTCCACCCTTAATTTTATCTTCAAATATTCTTCCACTACCAGGCTCTCCACCTTCAACAATCATTTTTACTTCAGCAAATTGACCAGCACCACCACTTTGTTTTTTGTGAGTATATGTGACTTCAACTTCTTTAGAAATTGTTTCTCTATAAGCTACTTGAGGAGCACCCACATTAGCCTCAACATTAAATTCTCTTTTCATTCTATCTACAATAATATCGAGATGAAGTTCTCCCATTCCTTTAATAACAGTTTGACCCGACTCATCATCTGAAGAGACTCTAAAAGATGGATCTTCTTTCGCTAGTCTAGCCAAAGCCTCACCCATTTTTTCTTGATCGGCTTTTGTCTTAGGTTCAACAGCTATTTCAATTACAGGATCCGGAAAATCCATTGACTCAAGTACAATTGGTTTATTGGAATCAGAGAGCGTTTCACCTGTTATTGTGTCCTTAAGACCAGCGATGGCAACTATATCTCCTGCATACGCAACTTTAATATCTTCTCTATTATTTGCATGCATTAAAAGCATTCTACCGATACGTTCCTTATCATCTTTTACTGAATTTAAAATTGTTGTTCCAGTTTCTAATTTTCCTGAATAAATTCTTGCAAAAGTCAATGATCCAACAAATGGGTCATTTGCAACTTTAAAAGCTAAGGCTGAAAAAGGTTCATCATCAGATGCTTTTCTAATTATTTCTTCATCCTCTTTTCCCGGAGCAAATCCTGTAGCTTGCTGTACTTCACTTGGATCAGGCATAAAATTAACAACTGCATCTAATAGTGGTTGAACACCTTTATTTTTAAATGCGCTTCCTGTAAGGATCGGAACGAATGCAAAATTAATTGTTCCTATTCTTATACATCTATTTAATGTCTCTTCATCCGGTTCTTCGCCATCAAGATACTTCTCTAGGACAGCTTCATCCTGCTCAACTGCCATTTCAACCATTTCTGTTCTAAATTTTGCAGCAGTTTCCTTTAACTCATCTGGTATATCAACATAATTGAAATTTGCTCCTAAATCTTCATTCTCCCAAACTATTGCTTTATTTTTTACTAAGTCTACAACACCTTTAAGGTCAGCTTCGCTTCCGTAGGGTATTTGTAAAACTAAGGCGTTAGCCTGCAATCTATCCTTAATCATGTCTAAGCATTTATAAAAATCAGCGCCTGTTCTATCCATTTTGTTAATGAAACACATTCGAGGAACATTGTATCTGTTTGCTTGTCTCCAGACTGTTTCTGTTTGAGGCTCAACGCCTGCAACACCGTCAAAGACTGCAACAGCTCCATCGAGTACTCTAAGAGATCTTTCAACTTCAATTGTAAAGTCAACGTGTCCCGGAGTATCAATTATATTAATTCTATGATCATTCCAAAAACAAGTAGTTGCTGCAGAGGTAATTGTAATACCACGTTCCTGCTCTTGTTCCATCCAATCCATTGTAGCGGCACCATCATGTACCTCTCCAATCTTATGGCTTTTTCCTGTGTAATAGAGAATTCTTTCAGTAGTAGTTGTTTTTCCAGCGTCAATATGAGCCATGATGCCAATATTTCTATATTTATTTAAAGGGTATTCTCTACTCATAATATTCTACCATCTAAAGTGGGCAAAAGCCTTGTTGGCTTCGGCCATTTTATGAGTATCTTCTCTTTTTTTAATTGATGAGCCTCGATTATTTGCTGCATCTATCAATTCAGCTGACAACTTGTCGACCATACTTTTTTCTTTACGACCACGAATAGCGTTAACAATCCATCTTATAGCTAAAGCTTGAGCTCTTACATTTCTAACTTCAACAGGAACTTGGTATGTAGCTCCACCAACTCTTCTTGATCTTACTTCAACCAAAGGCTTAACATTGTCAATTGCTTTAGTAAAAATACTAATGGGAGACTCGCCAGTTTTAGATTGTATATCAGTAAAAGATCTATTTATGAGAGACTCTGCGACAGCCTTCTTACCATCAAGCATGATTGCATTTGTAAATTTGGTTAATACAGTACTGTTATGGACTGGGTCAGGAAGAACGTCTCTAATTTGTGCTTTTCTTCTTCGTGACATTTTTATTTAGGTCTCTTCGCGCCATAATGCGATCTACGTTGTTTTCTTTCACCGACACCTTGAGTATCGAGGACACCTCTAACAGTATGGTAACGAACCCCAGGTAAATCTTTGACTCTTCCACCTCTTATCAAGATGACAGAGTGTTCTTGCAGATTATGTCCCTCTCCACCAATATAACTAGTTACTTCAAAACCATTCGTTAGTCTTACTCTTGCAACTTTTCTTAATGCAGAGTTTGGCTTCTTTGGAGTCGTTGTATAAACTCTCGTACATACTCCTCTTTTTTGAGGATTACCTTTTAGTGCAGGAACTTTATTTCTTTTAAGAACTTTAGTTCGAGGTTTTCTTATTAGCTGACTAATAGTCGGCATAACTTGACTCCTAGTTAAATCAAAAAACAATTATTAAAAACTTTATAAAAAGTAGCGTTTAGATCTCTCTACCGCCTACTATTTAAGATTGCCGTAATATACTTAATCGAGGACTAAGGTCAATAGAATTTATTGAGAATTTTCCTGTATTTCCACAGATTCCGCATCCTTTTGAGCCTGCATAGCCTCAATTTCTAATTTAGCCTCTTTATCGAGGTTTTTAGCCTTATTTTCTATTTGAGCAAATGTTCTACCTGTTCCAGCTGGTATTAATCTTCCTACAATAACATTTTCTTTTAAGCCTTCAAGTCTGTCGACTTTTCCTTTTATAGACGCATCAGTAAGAATCCTTGTTGTTTCTTGAAATGATGCGGCTGAAATAAATGATCTCGTAAGTAAAGATGCCTTCGTTATGCCTAGTAGAACTGGTTTACCTAAAGCTTCTTTTTTTCCCTCAGACTTAAGTTGTTCATTAACTGTTAAGAATTCATAACGATCAATCTCTTCATTTGACAAGAAGTTACTATCACCTGAGTCGACTACATGAATTTTTTGAAGCATTTGACGACAAAGAACTTCAATGTGTTTATCATTAATTAAAACACCTTGTAGACGATATACATCTTGTACCTCATTAATTAGGTAATCAGCAAGAGCTTCGATGCCAAGGATTTCTAGGATATCGTGTGGATCAGGATTACCGGCTAATAAATAGTCTCCTTTTTCAATTTTTTCACCTTCTTGGTAAGAAATATGTTTACCTTTAGGTATTAAAAATTCAACTGGATCAGCTCCATCCTCAGGTGTCACTATTACTTTTTGTTTACCTCTAATATCTTTTCCAAAAGATATAATACCAGAACACTCAGCAATAATTGCCAGGTCTTTTGGTTTTCTAGCTTCAAATAATTCTGCTACACGAGGAAGTCCACCTGTAATATCCTTATTTTTTGTGCCTGCTTTTGGAGTCCTTGCTAAAATATCACCCGCATGCACTTCAGCACCATCTGCAACTGAAAGAATTGAGTCAGGAGGAAGGAAATAACGTGCCTCATTATCGTTTGCTAAAA
>CACIBF010000020.1 GCA_902584815.1 uncultured Pelagibacteraceae bacterium | reverse complement strand
TGATTTTAATATTGTAAATATAGAAACTTTTTTTGATGATAAGAATAATATTCCTAGAGAGGTAAAAATCTTAGGACTACCTGTTACATTATTAATTAATAAAAAAGGCTTTGAAGTCGCAAGATTGATTGGGCCAACTGAATGGACAGATAAAAAAATATTAGAAATAATTCAAGGAGAAATATCTAATTAAATTGCACCTTCAAGTTCTGGTAAAACCTGAAATAAGTCAGCAACAAGTCCATAGTCAGCGATATCAAAAATTGGAGCTTCTTCATCTTTATTTATCGCAACAATAACTTTAGAATCTTTCATTCCGGCCAAATGTTGAATTGCACCTGATATTCCAACAGCAATATATAATTCTGGAGCTACCACTTTACCAGTTTGTCCTACCTGGTAATCATTTGGAACAAATCCTGCATCAACTGCAGCTCTTGAGGCTCCAACAGCAGCACCTAATTTGGCGGCAACTTTATCTAATAGTTCAAAGTTTTCACCATTTTGCATTCCTCTACCACCTGATATTATTATTTTTGCAGATGTTAATTCTGGCCTATCAGATTTAGTTAATTCCTCACTAATATATTCAGAAATGTTTGGAATATTTTCAGGATTTATTTTCTCAACTTCACATCCAGTATCACTAGCTTCTGCTGCCTTATATGCTGTCGGCCTGATTGTTAAAACTTTTTTTGCATCTGAACTTTGCACCGTAGCAATTGCATTGCCTGCGTAAATTGTTCTAATAAATGTATCATTTGACTCAACTCCGATGATTTCAGATATTTGAGAAACATCAAGTTTTGCAGCTACTCTTGGCATTACATTTTTACCAGTGGTAGTTGCAGCAGCACAAAAATAATTGTAATTGTCAGAAATATCTAAGATTGCAGACGTTAACTTTTCAGCAAGAATATTACTAAATTCATCGTTTTCGATATGTATGATTTTTGATACTCCAGATATTTTTGATGCTTCTTCTACAACAGATTCAATATCTGTCCCCGCTAATATTCCATGAACTTCTTCACCTAAATCTTTAGTAGCAGAAATCGCTTTTAAACTCTGATCACTGACTTTACCGTTAGCATGTTCAATAAAAAATAATGTTGTCATATTACCCCTGCTTCGTTTTTTAATTTTTCTACTAATTCTGAGATATTTTCAACTTTGATACCAGCCTGTCTTTTAGGCGGCTCGATAACTTTTAGTGTTTTAAGTCTAGGTGAGATATCAATACCATAATCATCAGGAGTTTTTTGATCTATTGGTTTCTTTTTAGCTTTCATTATATTCGGAAGTGAAGCATATCGTGGTTCATTTAGTCTCAAGTCAGTTGTAATTATTGCAGGCATATTTAGTTTAATTGTTTGCAAACCCCCATCTATTTCCCGAGTGACTTGAATTTTATCACCATCAATTTCAATTTTAGATGCAAACGTACCTTGTGGCATATCTGTTAAAGCAGCTAACATTTGACCAGTTTGATTATTGTCACCGTCAATAGCTTGCTTACCAGAAATTACTAATCCAGGTTTTTCATCATCAATTATTTTAGATAATATTTTTGCAATCGATAATGGCTCGACTGTTTGATCAATTAGAACATGTATTCCTCGATCAGCTCCCATAGCCAGCGCAGTTCTTATTGTTTCTTGGCATGATTGGTTTCCAACTGAAACAACAATAATTTCTTCAGCTTTACCAGCTTCTTTTAATCTAATCGCTTCTTCAACAGCAATTTCACAAAATGGGTTCATTGACATCTTAACATTATCTGTTTCGACACCAGTATTGTCGGACTTAACACGTATACTTACGTATGGATCAATAACTCTTTTTATAGGAACTAAAATTTTCATAGGATTACGGATAATCTATTTTTATTAATATATCAATGTATTTTATGTATTCAAGCCAGGCTTCCACAAGATATCTTTTTTGCCATAATTATTTTCAACTCTCGATAGAACAAAAAATAAATCTGATAATCTATTAATATATTGAAGAGCTGAGGGATTTACCTTTTCTTTGGTACTTAAACTAACCATATTTGTTTCGGCTCTTCTAGCAACAGTTCGAGCATTGTGTAAATATGACGCACTCATAGTCCCACCTGGTAGTATGAAGGAAGATAGTGGTTTTAGTTTCTTATTATATTCATCTATTTTTTTCTCAATTCTTTTCACTTGTTTATCGGTAATTCTGAGAGGCTTAAATTTTGGCTTGGAAATAATTGGAGTCGCTAAATCAGCACCAAGATCAAATAAGTCATTTTGTATTTCGGATATAACTTTGACATTTTTTTTAGAGATAGCATGCCTAACAATGCCTAATATTGAATTTAGCTCATCAACTGATCCGTAAGATTTAATTCTAATATGATCTTTAGCTACTCTTTTCCCAGACGCGAGACTTGTTTTTCCTTTATCTCCGGTTTTAGTATAAATTTTAGTGAGTCTGACCATAATTATCTTGATGCCAAATAAACTGCCGACATAATAATCAATATTGCGATAAATTGTAATAATATTCTAAGTCGCATAAGCTTGTTTGAATATTTCCTATTAAATTCTCCTCCCTTCATCATGCCGTAAATACCAGTAGCCAGAACAAAAACTACTGCAGCAACAGATATGGGAATTAAGATATAATAAAAAACAGGTGACATTTACTAGTTGGAAGTAAGAAGTCGTCTAGCAATAACCTCTGCTTGCATTTCTGCAGCACCTTCAAAAATATTAAGGATTCTAGAATCACAAAGAAGTCTACTAATAGGATATTCTAAAGCAAATCCATTTCCACCATGAATTTGAAGTGAGTTATCAGAGCAAGCCCAAGCCACTCTCGCTCCAAGCAGTTTGGCCATACCAGCTTCGACATCACATCGGTTACCCGTATCTTTCTCACGAGCAGAATAATATGTTAACTGACGAGCAGCCATTATTTCTGTTACCATTGAAACTATTTTTGATGAGACTCTTGGAAATTCATATATTGATTTTCCAAATTGGTTTCTATCTAAAGCGTAGTTTAGTCCTGTTTCCATAGACGATTGAGCAACTCCAACTGCTCTAGCTGCAGTTTGAATTCTAGCTGATTCAAATGTTTCCATGAGTTGCTTAAATCCTTTGCCTTCTTCTCCACCTAATAAATTTTCCTTTTTAACTTTAAAATCATCGAAAGCGATCTCATACTCTTTCATTCCACGATAGCCAAGGACTTCAATCTCTCCACCAGACATTCCCTCTGAAGGAAACATATTTTCGTCACTACCTCTTTCTTTTTCAGCAAGGAACATAGAGAGGCCTTTATAGCCTTTTTCATCTGGATTTGTTCTTGCAAGTAAAGTCATTAGATCACTTCTTGCACCATGAGTGATCCATGTTTTATTTCCTGTAATCGAATAGTGAGTGCCATTTGCAGTTGCTCTTGTTTTTAATGAAGCTAAATCAGAGCCAGTATTCGGTTCAGTAAATACTGCTGTAGGTAAAATTTCCCCTGAAGCAATTTTTGGAAGCCATTTTTGTTTTTGTTCCTCAGTCCCCCCAATAAGAAGTAGTTCAGAAGAAATGTCAGTTCGCGTTCCAAGTGAACCTATACCTATATAACCTCTGGCAAGTTCTTCAGTTACAATACACATTGCAAGCTTACTCATACCGAGGCCTCCATACTCCTCAGGAATAGTTAGACCAAAAATTCCAAGTTCTGACATTTTTTCAATTACAGACATTGGAATTAACTCATCTTTTAAGTGCCACTCATGCGCGTATGGAGTTACATGCTCATCTACAAATTTATTAAATTGATCTCTAATCATTGAGGAAGTTTCATCTAGTCCTAAACTTCCAAAGTTATTACTTGATAAACTTTCTCGAATTATATTTGCAAGTTTTAATCTATCTTTGGTTTCATTTCCGTTTAATATTAAGTCATTGAAACTGTTATTATCAATTTCTTTGAATAAACCATTTTTTAGTCCTAAATCTTGAGGACGTATGGCTTCTAATTGTGACATTGGAATACCAGTTTTAATTTGATATAGATATTCAGAGAAAATTATTTGTAATATTAATTTTTCGTATTCAGTAAAACGATTTTCAGATTCAAGATTTGTTGCCCAGTTAAGCATTTCACGAAGCGTCTCTTTATAAGTTGCAATCCATGCTAAACCATGAGCAGCATGCTGCTCTTGATTTAAATGGTCTTTTGAGACCTTTCCATCGACAAGAACGAGTTTACTAACCTGCTCCTTTGCTACATTATAATATGCATCGACAGTTTGTTGAGCTTCTTGACACTTCGCGATTATATTATCCATATTAGTTAAGTGATTTTAATCCTTCCTTCGCGGCACCAACTAAAACAGCCATATTGCCTGCTTTATGTTCGTTATTCATCATTTTTTCATGTGCATCAGGAATACCATCCCAACTAAACACCTCAGAAACGCAGGGATCAATCACTCCATCACTTACAAGTTGGTTAGCTGCACTAGCCTGTTTTGAATTACCAAAATGAGAACCCTGAAGTCTTTTACTGTGCATCCATAGGTATCTTGCATCTAATGTTAGATTGTAACCAGTTGTTCCAGCACAAATCACAACCATCCCACCTCTTTTAACAACAAACATTGAGACTGGAACAGTTGACTCTCCTGGGTGTTCAAAAACCATATCAACGTTTTTGCCTTTACCGGTAAATTCCCATAATGCCTTTCCAAATTTTCTTACTTCTTTCATGTAATTATTGTAAGCATCTTCGTCATCTATATCTGGATGTTCTCCCCAACAGTTAAAGTCTTTTCTATTTAGAACTCCAACTGCACCTAGTTTTTTTACATATTCAGCTTTGGAATTATCAGAAATAACACCAATAGGTTTGGCACCAACGGTTTTTGCTAATTGAACTGCAAAACTGCCTAGTCCACCTGATGCGCCCCATACTAAAACATATTCACCTGGCTTTAATTCATTTCCTGAGTGACCAAAAAGCATTCTGTAAGCTGTAACTAGAGTTAAATTATAACATCCACTTTCTTCCCAAGTAAGTTGTGAAGGTTTTTTCATTAATTGATGAGCTTGAACAGATGTAAATTGAGCAAAAGTACCATCAGCAGTTTCATATCCAAATACTTTATTTGTTTCAGATAACATGGGTTCTCCACCGTTTACTTCTACATCTTCATGATCCCAAGTCATAGCATGAATTACAACTTCATCACCAACCTTCCATCTCTTAACATCCGAACCAACTTTCCAAACGATTCCAGAAGCATCAGATCCAGCAATATGATAATCTTTCTTTGTAACATCTAGGACAGATATTGGTTTACCAAGACCAGCCCAAACACCATTATAGTTAACACCAGCTGCCATTACAAAAACAAGAACTTCACTTGGACCAATTTCTGGAATATCGAATTCTTCCTCAACAAAAGATCGAAGAGGATTGCCGTGTCTATCTTTTCTTATGACCCATGCATGCATTTTTTTTGGAATATGTCCTAATGGGGGTATTTCACCAATCGCGTAAATATCTTTTTCTTCAGTCGTCATATTTTCTCCCGTGTAGTATGATGTTATATAGCTCTAAACTTAGCTTTTGCGAGGTTTATAGCCAAATAAATTAGATTAGTATATACATTTTAATTAAAACAAATTATTAAAAATTAATAATTTTTATTGAAATATATGGATAAACCTTGGTTAATTAGAACTTATGCAGGACATTCAACTGCCAAAAAGTCAAACGAACTGTACCTGAAAAATCTCTCAAAAGGTCAAACAGGCTTATCAATAGCTTTTGATTTGCCTACTCAAACTGGATACGACAGTGATCATATTTTGGCATCTGGAGAGGTTGGTAAAGTAGGCGTTCCTATCAGTCACATTGGAGACATGAGAGTCTTATTTGATAAAATTCCTCTTGATCAAATGAATACCTCTATGACTATAAATGCAACAGCGGCATGGTTGTTAAGTCTTTATATTGCTCTGGCAGATGAGCAAGGTATTGAACGAAATAAACTTCAAGGAACAACACAAAATGATATAATTAAAGAGTATCTATCAAGAGGTACTCATGTATTTCCTCCAGCTCCTAGTCTTAGATTAATTTCAGATATGATTACCTATACTTATAAAGAACTCCCAAAATGGAATCCTGTAAATATTTGTTCTTATCATTTACAGGAAGTAGGGGCAAAACCTGTACAAGAGCTGGCCTATGCCCTGAGCACTGCTGTTGCTTATTTGGATCGTGTTAAAGAAGCAGATGTCTTAAGCTCAGATGAATTTGAAAATGTAGTGGGTCGAATAAGTTTTTTTGTTAATTCAGGAATCAAATTCATTACAGAAATGTGTAAGATGAGAGCATTTGTAGATCTCTGGGATGAAATTACAAAAGAGAGATATGGTGTACAAAATCCAAAGAATAGAAGGTTTAGATATGGCGTTCAAGTCAATAGCCTAGGCTTAACCGAGCAGCAGCCTGAAAATAACGTTTATAGAATACTTATTGAGATGATGGCAGTAGTACTATCAAAAGATGCTAGAGCTCGGGCTGTTCAACTTCCTGCATGGAATGAGGCTTTAGGATTACCACGTCCATGGGATCAACAGTGGTCATTAAGATTACAACAGATACTTGCTTTTGAAACTGACCTCTTAGAATTTGAAGACTTATTTAATGGATCAAAAGTAATTGATGAAAAAGTTATGGAAATGAAAACTGAAGCAAAAAAAGAATTTGATTACATCCAATCGATTGGAGGTGCTGTTGTTGGAATTGAAAATAGTTATTTAAAACAGCAACTTGTAAACTCAAATAAAGAAAGAATTCAAAATATTAATGATGGTAAGCAGGTCGTTGTAGGAGTAAACAAGTTTACTGAGACAGAATCATCACCATTAACTGCAAATGATAGTGGCATAGAAACAATTGATTCTTCTGTTGAAGCAGAGCAGATTAAATCTCTAAACGAATGGAGAGATGCAAGAGATAGTAATGCAGTTAAAGAAGCTTTACTAAAATTAAAAGAAGCCGCAGAAACAGATCAAAATATAATGGAGGCTTCAATAAATGCAGCTAAAGTTGGAGTTACGACTGGTGAGTGGACGGATACCCTTAGAGGTATTTATGGTGAGTTTAGAGCTCCAACAGGAATAAATCAGAATATAAAAACAGTCACTAATGGTGATTATTCTTCAATTATTAAGAGAGTAGATACTATCTCAAAAAAAATTGGAAGACGTATTAAGTTTTTAGTTGGAAAACCTGGTCTTGATGGTCACTCTAGTGGAGCTGAGCAAATAGCCGTGAGCGCAAGTGACTGTGGAATGGATGTGCTATACGAAGGAATTCGATTAACTCCGGAACAAATTGTAAAATCATCAGTTGAAGAAGATGTCCATATTATTGGTCTATCTATATTATCTGGTTCACATATTCAACTTGTTGCAGAAATAATGAAGGAACTTAAAAAGAATAACATTAATAATATTCCTGTTATTGTAGGAGGAATCATTCCTGTTGAAGATGAGAAAATACTTTTACAGAATGGAGTTAAGGCGGTTTATACTCCAAAAAATTATCAGATGTCTGATATCATGAGCGATATTGTCTCAATTGTAGAGAAAGAAATATAATCATGACTGTAATTGATGGACCTTCTATTCATCCATTAAGTGGAAACAAAGCAAAACAACTGGTCATTTTTTGTCATGGGTATGGTGCTGACGGCAATGATTTAATTGGCCTTGCAAATTATTTTCAACAAACTTTACCAGATGCTTATTTTATTTCACCAAATGCTCCTGAAGTATGTCCAATGAATCCAATGGGCTATCAGTGGTTTGATTTTACCTCAAATGATCCAGATTTAATTTGGAAAAAAGTGAACGATGCAGGAGAAATACTAAACAATTTTATTGATAATAAATTAAATGAACTCAACTTAACAAATGATGATTTATCCTTAGTCGGCTTTAGTCAAGGCACAATGATGTCACTTCATGTTGGATTAAGACGAAATACAGCAATGAGTTCTATCGTTGGCTTTTCTGGTAGATTGATTAGAGAAGATACTTTATCAGATGAAATGATATCAAAACCACCTGTATATTTAATTCATGGCGATCAAGATCCAATGGTTCCTTATAGTGATACAATTAATGCTGCAAAAATACTGAAAGATTTAGATGTTGATGTTCAATCACATATTTCGCCTAATACCTCTCATTCAATTGCACAGGATGGATTGGAAATTGCCATAAAGTTTCTATCATCAAACTTTTCACAGAATAAATAATTCATAAATATTTAATTTTGATTTTTCTGGGTTGATACATATATTATTTTATATGAATTCATTTATGCCTCTAGAACAATGTCCAGCATTAGTTTTGAATTCAGATTTTCGTCCTCTTTCACATTATCCGCTGTCATTGTGGTCTTGGCAGGATAGTATAAAAGCTGTAATCCTTGATCGAGTTAATATTGTCGCTAATTATTCAAGACAAATTAGAAGCCCGAGTTTTGAAATGTATGTACCAAGTGTAATAAGCTTAAAAAATTATATAAAGCCCAACCGTAATCCAATATTTTCAAGATTTAATGTTTTTTTGAGAGATAAATTTCAATGTCAATACTGTGGGTCTAATAAGGATTTAACATTTGATCATTTAATTCCAAGATCAAATGGCGGTGAAACAACTTGGGAAAATATTGTTACTGCTTGCTCTTGTTGTAATGTCAAGAAAGGTGGCAAAAGCTTATCTAAATCAGGCATGAAACCATATAATTTGCCAAAGATACCTTCTATGAGTGATTTAGATAAATGTGGCAGATCTTTTCCTCCTAACTTCTTACATGAAAGTTGGATGGATTTTTTATATTGGGATATTCAATTAGATAAGTGAAAGTTAAGTATTAGTTTTTTTTAAGTTCTCTCTGCAAGGAAAATAGCTGCTTCAGTAGTCTTATTTATCAATTTTTTTAAAATTGGATGACTCTTGTCGCTATTTTTATTTCCAGTTTCTTTGTGGTGAGCCTCATCATTTCTAAATTTTGAAATTTTTTTTTGAAGATCAGTGTCAATTTTATCAAGTTGATCAATTTGTTTGCTATAATGTTGTTCAATTATTTCCTCAACTGCTTCAGTGCAAACATACGCTGCTTTTGGACCAATAAGAGCTGTGCTGACCCCCATAGCAAAAGCACCAATATCAAATAATGGAGCCAATTTACTTGGTTTAATATTTTTCTCTTTTGCAAGTTTATTGAAATAATCAAGATGTTCTTTTTCTTCTTGAGCCATTTCAGAAAAAATTTCATATTCTTTTTTATTATTAAATAATTTGAATACAAACTTTTGACCGTTGTAAATTCTTTGAGCTCCTATCTCTCCAGCTTGATTAACTCGAACTATTCTTTCTATAATCTTATCTTTTGCGAACATTTTTTATAACAGATATTAAATTTAACATTAACAGTATAGACATAGTAATTAAATTTAATTCTGCAAGAGAAATCATATTAAAAATAATAGTTGGTTCATCACAACGAATGAGTGGTGTGTTCTGAATTATTGTTAACAAGTCTTTTGTATTTGAAGTTTCTACAATTGTTGAACAGGCACTATTTCCAACAAAAATTCCTCTTTCAATTCCTACATGATAAACCGTATATATAGTTCCTA
>CACIBF010000019.1 GCA_902584815.1 uncultured Pelagibacteraceae bacterium | reverse complement strand
ATTGCGAAAGTAACGTCGAGATCTCTTGCGCTTCCAACATCAACAGGACCTCCTTCTTTAAAAGATAAGTTAGCTTCGCCTATTGGTTTACCCTTGTAATATTGACTAACCCAATAAGGAGAAGGGACGTTTACTTTTTTTCCTTTATGATGAACTTCTTTTGTAAATTTATCTGCAAACTCAAGACTGTGTCTGAGGCCTCCAAATATTGAATCCTCGTTATCTAATTCAGTACAATGTATTCTTTGATAAACGGACTCCCGCTCGTTATCAAAAAATATTAACGTATCGCCTTGCTTACCTGAAACAACACCGAGATCTCCTTGGAATAAATAGTTTGCGCAATTTGCTACCCAGTCAGCAATCTTTAAGCCGTGTTGTTTATTTTTATCATTAACTCTTTTAGCGTCGCGACATTGTTTCTTTGTTGGACGTGCGGCGTTAGCTTGTTCGTCTAATAGGTCTTGCCAAAACTTAGACATTTTTCTGAAGTACCAATCATTTCTTCTTTTCATCAGAAATCTCCTTCTCTCCCAACACTCTAATTATAGCTGCTTCATATTTTTTAGTTGGATACACCTCTATTAAATTTGCAGCTTCGCATTTTCTAATAGCTTCATATTTCTGTTGTGGGCGTCTCCAAAAAGGAGATATGTTTGTCAACTTAACGTAGCGGGAGTCATTTGGTACGGGCCAATATTTATTTGTCTTACGTTGTTGTAGCTTCTGCATTTGAAACTTCCAGTTGTAATGGAACAACAATAACAACGGCCCCATACCGAGATTTCTAAACTTCTCGAACGTAGATAAATATATCGGGCCTCTTATAAACGGCGCTATCTTCTTTTTCTTGATAATCATATAAACATAATCATATTAACCTGCTAATGATCTACGTTATCTATTAACGCTAAATCACTACCCTACTAGCTTCATTATTTCGTCGAATAATTCTTCTTCTTCCTCCTCTAATTTCCAACTGTTTAGGATTGGTTCGTAGTCCACGCCTATCTCCATACCAACCATTTCTTTTGCGCAGCGTTCCATTATCAAACGGACCTTATAAACGTCTAAAATTATGTTGGGGCTTATGTCGAACTCAACCATTATTGCGTCGTGTACAGTAGCTACAATTTTAAAACCTGCGGCGCGTACGTTGATAATTGTCCAATATAATATTTCAGCTCCGTGTGATTGAATTGGCCAGTTACCCAATGAACGTTCATTAAGATTTTGGACGCCTTTACAACTAATGCACCAACCGTGTCGCGTTGTCATTTGTCCACGTATCTTGAACATTTCGACGGTATTGTTTATCCATTTGAAATATGTTGAGTATAAAGTTTTAATATTAGCTACAACTTCTCTGGCTTTAACAATGGATTGTTGAATTTGTTTTCCTACTCCTTTGTCGCCCATACCATAACCAATGGCTAGAAATGCGAGTTTGTATATTTTACGTATAGCTTTTTTTATTTTGGAGTCATTGATACCTTCCGTTGCTCCTGTCTGATTAGCTGTGTACATATAAACATCTTCTTTAACAGCAGCTTTTAAATTAGTGTCTCCACTAAGCGCTGCTTGAATGCACGGCTCCTGATGACTAAAATCCATATAAGCTAGAAACTTACCTTTAGGTGGACGTATAAATTTCCTTAACCACTTTGGAGCAACAAAAGGATAATCTTTGTTACTGGGTCCTGCTCTTCCAGTCTTGGTCCAATAAAACTTTTGATCGCCCCGTGACCGTTGATCCTTACCAACTGCATAACCACTTAATCTGTCGGACGCTGCTAATTTACGTACCGCTCTTAATAATTTTATTTTAGGATTTAATAACTCGTAGTCTTCTAGGACTTTGTCTGCTTGACTACATTTGTTGGTTTTAGTCTTAGGCCAATTTTCATAGAGATCTTCTTGTATTAATAACTTTTCAAATAAGTCCTGCTTGAAGATACCATTTTCAAACACACCTAACGTTTTATTTTTATCTTCAATGAAATCTGCTTTCTTATCGGGCCACTTAGTTAAGAAGTTTTTATATTTTACATAATCAACGGGTACACCATTTCTATATATCTCTCCTTCTATTGCTTTAGCTAAACCTCGAACTAACATTTGATTAGCTAAATGTTCAATCTTTCGATCACTAAACTTATTCTCTATTGCATCACATATTCTAGGGAAGATATGCTCTAAACAAACAACGTCCTCTTCACAGTAATCAATAATAGAAACAGTTTCAGCGCGGCTCCAATGGTCGTTGTCCAATATTAAATCTCGCATTATTCCTTTCTCGTCATCACTCATTACATATTGGAGTGGTACGTTTAAAAGTTTTGCGACGTTTAATTGTGTAAAGAAACCTGAAGGATTGCTTCCTGTGTTATATAAAACTTTAGCTTCAACCCAACAATCAACCCAATATTCTGGTAACGGAATATCCCACGCCAATAATGCTTTCGACTCCGCTGTATTGTTAAACGCTATTAGCATTGTTCGAGACCAATCAAACGGCAACTGTTCTACGTCCTCTTTACAGTCACAACGCCAAACCTCTTTAGAAACTATGTCCTTAAAAACAAAACATAGAACTCTAGGCATTTCTCCTGCAATAGGTTGAAACTCACTATCGCAGGATATTATTCTGAAATGCTCTTTGAAATAATCAAACAGCGTCATCTTCAAACCTATCGATTAACACTTCCTTGTCCGCGGTCCGCGTTTCTGTGTCCGTCGTCCGCGGTCCACGTTTCTTGTTACGTTTACCGTGGACTGTGAATTCGTTACGGCAGTCCTCGTTACAGAAGTGAACGCTTGGTGGGTCTTTACGTAGTGGCCAACCGCTCCTTACTACAAATTCGGCCTCGTATAATTCAGCGCCGCAATAGCGACATTGAACGCCAGATTTAACATCAATCATAATTTTTTACCTAGCACTCTTTGTATTGGGCCGTCTTCTAAGCTTGTCAGTATTAGATCTTCAGCTTCTAAACCTTTTGCTAATAACAAATCAAAATCTTCTGAAGGCCACAATTCTTGTAACTCTTCGTCAGTTGGAAAGATTGATTTATCTAGCGGGTCTTCGTAGTAGTAACACCAATTAGGTTTATCCCAACCAACCTTAATCCATTGTTGTTGAGCCTTCTCCCAAACGGCGTGTCCTGTCTTTGCTGCTTTAGTAACTGCTTCGTTTCCAAACTTAACACTTCGACCCCAGAAACCCCAAGTGCCACTAGGCGTGACACAAAGTGTAAAATGAACTTTTTTAATTCCGTGTTTCTTTGCTAAATATTCCAAATCCTCTTTGGACATTTGTAAATAATAACGGTCCTTTGTGTCGGCGTTATTTGGTCGTTCTATGTCAATGCAGTACAAAGGAAATACTTTTTCGTGCATTCTTATGAAACCAGTCTTTGGATTGGGTTTAAAGGTTACGTTAACGTTAACTTCTTTTTTTACTGTCTCAATCTCTTGAGCAGTCATATCAACGTCTGAGCCAGTATCGGCGTAATTTAATTTAAATGGTTTTTTAGTGTTATCGTTCATTACATTTCTCCTATTTGTAATTTTTTAAAAAATTGTTATATTTCACTTACATTTCACTATTTATAAAAACTGGGCGACGTTCTACGTTGCCCTTTTTTTATGCTTAATCTGTAAGTGGTTTTCTTGGGTTACCTTCTTCGTCAACCTTCGTATGACTCATATCGTAGTTATACTGCTGCCAACGCTTAGGGTCGTTCTGCCAAGCTTCTTCATCAGCTATGTTGATATAAGAACGTTTAATTACTGGTTCTCCTTTATCGTTACAAAGCTTATAAGATTTAGGCGCTAGACCATCTTTTGCTAAAGAGTAATACATAACCTTAGACATATTGTTTCTCGCGCAAAACTGATCGACTGTAATACGCTTACGGTTATTTATTTCTTGTTCGGTAAGTTTTTTGTGTTTCTCAAGAAGAGATATTTTCTTTTTTAAATCGCTGTTCTCTTTCCTGAGTTGTTCAACATAATCATCTTCTTGATGAATAGCTGCTATGTTCATAGTTATCTCCTAATTAATCGTTTAGGAAATTTATAATTTGTGGAGGATAAATTTCGCGTAAGAAAGAAACTCCTGTAACCTTTCCCAGTTACACACCAACCTCTTTCTCACACCTTTCTAAATACAATGCCGTTCTAAGCTATGGTTAGGTTAAGATGGCCATTACTCCTTCGGCAACTAACGTACTCTCTCGTTCGTCTAGTACGTCAACACACTAAAAATCTAATATTTGAAAAATAAAGTCAATATTCATATAAAAAAATTATTACGACTATGAACGATAGTAGTTTTCGAATATTTTTCTCATAAATTTTGCGGCTTAGGGGAGGTAATGGGTGTTGAAAAAAATGCCCTTCGTATGAGTAAATCTTTATCTACGTACGTTATATAATCTATACATTTTAGGGGTTTCTGGGGTACCCACCCCGATCGACTTTCATATTTGCCAATCGGAACGGGTCCTACTTTCGGGTGGGTGTGGCCCAATAGGTCACTAGCGTTTATGTCAAATTATTTTTTTATTTAACTACCACTTTTCGACGCGGACGTAGAAGCAATCCTGCGTCTCTGTTTCTTCCTCCATTTCTGCATAAATTACATAGTTAGAAAAATGATGCTGTTGTTTCCACTTTTCCAATTCATCAAAGCCGAAACAAAGTTTAAGGATTATTGCTTCTACCATTAGCAGTCGTCCTTCCAACCTTTGCCACCGTTCTTCTTATGCTTCCAACGATTGGCCCAAGGTCTTAACGTTACGAGAAATTTATCTAATAACATCTCGTTTCGTAAGTCGCCCCGCCAATCGTACTTTAGCTGCAGCTCTAACAAATCAATCTTAGCTCTCATTAACTTGCGCCAAGATGCTAGTTGCGTTTCACGTGCTATTTGGTCCCGCAGCTCCTTGAGCTTCTTTTGCTCGGCCGTTGTTAGCTTAACCTTTTTCATTGGCTGCCTCCTTCTTATGTTTCCAAGTGCTGCCGCGATACGTTTCTCCACGCTTCTTGGCCCGTTGTACAACTTGGAAGTACCTAGAGTTTTGCTTCGCTAACAACTCTTCAGCATTGTCTGGCTTTACCCATACTGCTTCTCTGTGTTTATCGTCGTGTAACGCAGGTGTGCTGTTATTTGTTCTTAACCCTTTTATCTTAACAACGGACGCCTGATCTTGGATTATGTTGTGCATTTGTGGCAATAGATCGACGGCTTGTTGGATAACGTCGGCCTTTAAATGCGCATACCATTTCTCAACATATAACGTTGTTGTGTGGCCTAATTGATCGGCAACTATTTTAAGTGGTACACCTGCATTAACCAACTCCGACGCGTAACTGTGTCGTAAACAATGCCATTGTAAACGACGTAGTCCTGCAGCTTTAGCTATGTCTAGAAATGCCTTATATATTTTAGAACTAGCAAACTTTTGATCTCCTCGTTTACCGCCTCTATATACAAACAACAAATCACTCTTTGGCCTATTCCCTGCTAAGGTTCGATAGAAGTCAACATACTGTGAAGGAATTATTACTTTTCGCTCCCTACCAGTCTTTGTTATTTCAGCAGGAACAACGACGTGCTTTGTATCAGCTTCCATTTCTAGATTGCCAACTGTTAACATTGATTGTTCGCCAAACCTGAAACCGCAGCTTATCGCTCCAATAAAGAAATTCCTGAACGACGGTTCGTTGCACTTGTTTATCCAAGCTTGGCATTCGTCAGCGTCCCACCAATCTTTTCTGTTTTGCTCTACATCAGGAAACTTTTTAAAGTCTAGCCACTCTCCGTTTGATTTAACGTGGGTGTCTCTGCGCTTCAGGTAAGCATAATTTAAGATTGCCTTGATTATAACAACCAAACGATTGGCCGTTGATTTCCTTCTTCTGGCCTTCTCAACCTCAGAAAGTTTAACCAACTTATAGTCATTCTGCCTTGCGGTCTTAGCAACATTAAACTTAATACTCTCTAAGTCATCTAAGAGTATGTCATCTAACCTTAAACTGCCTAATGTTGTATTCTTATAAACATTTGGTTGCTTTAAACGTCTCGGTATTTCTGTTGTAACTACCCTATCCAAATAGTGCCTATGGGTGCTATTTGGCCTTGTTTTACGCTCCATATAATGCTCGTAATAAAGGTCTGCCGCTTCCCTGAACGTTATAGACTTCTTGGGCTTTGTTAGTTTCTTTGTGTAGGCATTTTTGATTTCGTGCAATCGCTCCTGTGCTTGTTGAAGGTTTAATATTTTTAAACCATCAGCATCAGCGTGGTCATCTGATTGTCCAATCTCAAACTTTTTATACTTCTGTTCCAAGCCGATAAGATCGCCTTTTATCTTACCGTGCCAGTTACCATTTGTTTGAGTTGTACGTTTATAACCTAACAACATACCTACTGCTATTTGTAGGTATTGCGGGTCATCTTTACGTCTAGATTGTTTTATTTTCTTTAGTCTGTTTTGCTTAGAAAACAGCTTAGATTGTACGCTTCGTGTCATTTCACTACTCCTTTGCGTTAATTGTTACATTTCACGCTATCTAAGTAGGTCGGGCCTAAGTCGTGTACGTACTATCCCGCAACTACCAAAGACAGCTGCGTACAATTACTAACGATAGTATTTAATATTTTCTTGCTACACCTCTGTTCGACGTCGTATTCTAGTCGTAACTATTAGGCGTATATGGGAGAATAATATTAAGTAAGTTAATACTGATTTGGACCTGGATAACGATAATTTCTTACATCACATTCTCCATAAAATCTAATTCCTTTATTTGTATCAAAACTCATAATTTCCTCATAAGAACCAGAATACCGATCAATAGTTATCTTAGACACTATATTATTTACGTATGCCATTTTTCGAGAAATTGAACAAATAATATTTAATTGAATGTCTGTGTATGTGGCATCTTTACAGTACAAATGCTCACTGGTTACAGCACCAATAATTATACCATCTTTTAAATTACCTGTAACTGTAAGGTCATAATGAATTAGAGTCGTCTCTTTTGTATTTACATCAATGACTTTTTGTTTTGTGCACCTAAAACCTATTTTTTCACCCCCTTCTGTGCTAGCAACTGACATAAAACTAAATAAAATTAATACAGAGAGTAAATGTTTCATAAATATTCAAAACCTAATTTGATATTAAAAAAGATAATACAATCATAAAGGCAACTAAATAGAAGATAATATTAATAATTTTTAATGGTTTTGGGAAATTAACATTTTTTTTCTTATTAGGATCTTTTTTAAATTCTCTTTTATCTTGTATTGGTGGGAGTAAACCAAACATTAATATTAACCGCACAAAACATGAATTAAATTTTGAGTTTCGTAATTTAACATAACCATAATAGTAAATGTAATAGCACTCAGATTAATAGCGATAAAGAAATGTTTTAACATCGTTTTATTTTATTATGGGCTACTTTTCTTTTCAAGGCATCTAAAATCAATATCTAGTTTTTTTTCTTCAAAATCGATGTGGCAAATGTTTACTTGATGTCTTTGACACCATAATTGAAGACCACGTTCTGTAAAACCTGCATCAATTTTTGAATAATCTTGAAGTGATTTAGCATCTGTTGATCCTGTCATAAACTCATCAGAGCACTTAACGCAAAGTATCGTTTCTTTAATTTGATTTAGTAAGTGTTTCACCTAATAAGTAAATAGATTATGACAACAGTTGCCACTAATGAGTACCAAGTCAACACCCAATTTCTTGCTTTATTTGGATTCTTAGTTTCAGATGAATTATTCTTATTGTCATCACCTGAAGGTCCCATATTCTGAAAAATATTTTTATCCATTCAGATCTATTTATCTCGATTTTTCCAAGCGTCAAATGCAATAAATACCATTCCTACCATCATTGATACAAAAATAAGGTAAGTAATACCAAAGCCATAGGTGGATAAATATGCCCAGCTGAACAAAGATCCTACAATTAAGGATGCAATTATAGGATAGATATATTTCATTATCATTAACTCTTTATAAGGACTCTATGAATTTAATCAAATTTTCAACCTGTTCCACTGATAGTTTTAATATTTTTTGTTTTGAACTTTCAGCTTCTCCGCCATGCCATAAAATTGCTTCTAAAAGGTTATTCGCGCGTCCATCGTGTAGAAATTTTGTATGGCCATTTACTGTTTCAGTAAGACCAATTCCCCATAATGGCTGAGTTCTCCACTCTCTTCCACTCGCTTTAAAAGCGTTGCTTTCATCTGCTAAGCCATCTCCCATATCATGAAGTAAAAAATCTGAATAAGGCCAAATAAGCTGTTCTGATAAAGCACTGCTATAATTTGATTTTGCAGTTATAAACTTCGGTGTATGACAAGAAGTACAACCTGACTCATAAAATATTTTCTTTCCCGCCAGCACTTTCTCGTTATCATGATCTCTTCTTGCAGGAACTGCCAGATGGCTTGAATAAAACTCAATTAAATCGATTTGACCACTGGATAATTCAAAATCATTATTCAAATCATTACCATTCTCAAATTGATTGCATTCTGTTTGTTTCTCTGTGCAATTTGATCCATTTGGATAATGCGCTGACGAAAGACCCATATCATTATGAAATGCATCAGCTGACTGCTGTCTTATTGATGGTTGAGCCGCTTTCCAACCAAATAAACCTATGTTTGTATTATTTGAGCTGTAATCCCAAACAATATTTGCTACTCCACTGACTGAATCATTATTTTCATCATCTGGATCTTGATTGGCAAGAATATCATTTGGATCTATGGATTGAATTAGGCCAAGCCCAATCATTGGCTGGGCTACTCTGGCTGAAATTTGAATATTGGGATGAAGATCGCCATAATTGAGTTCTTTAATAGAATAAATAGGCTTACTTAATTTTACAACTGTTCCATTATCAAATGCTAAAGGAATAAATTCATAGTTAATTTCAATTTGACCCTCCGGCAATAAATCATCGATCGCAAAATCACTAAGTTGCCCTCCATACATGGGGTCATCAATTGATTTAATTTGATAACTATTCAATGAATTAACATCATCTTCTGTTTGAGGTGGGATTGATAAATGAAAAACCATTGAAATTGAGTCATCAAAATCTAAAGTTAGATTTGGCGGATGACCCCTCCCATCTTTAATGTGACATCCTTGACATGAACTGGCATTAAAAAAAGGTCCTAGACCATCTGAGGAGGTTTTAATTGATGGCGCGGGAATCCATTCTCTTTTAAAAAGACCATTTCCAATGAGAAAATCAATCTTTTGATCTGCACGGAGATTTTTCATTGGCAGTGAAAAAGAGTTTTTATTATTTACTTTAACAGTACCCTCTCCACCTGAAAATTCTTCAAATTCTTCTGGATAATTAAAATTATTATCGATATTTAAGAGATCTGTTGAATATGAATAAGCACTGGATACAAAAAAGATGATTAAAAAAAAAGAAAGTTTGAAAATCTCTCTCATATTTACGCGATAAGAGACAATGTAATTAATCTTCGAAAACCAGCTCCGCCTTGCGCTTTTCTATGTTCAATCAAAAATATTCCCTGCCATGTTCCAAGGTCTAATTTAGTACTTTTAATCGGTATACTAATTTCAGTATTGGTAACCATAGACTTAATATGAGCGGGCATATCATCTAACCCTTCATCATCATGAGCATAATTATCTCCTTCTGGGGCTATTTTATCTAAAAAAGTCGTCAAATCTTCAAGAACTCTTGGATCTGCATTCTCCTGTATCGTCAATGAGGCTGACGTGTGCTTGATGAATAGGCTACACAGCCCCTTCTGAATTCTATGCTTGGATACCGCTTCATTCACGATAGATGTTATATCGTAAAAACCCTTGTCACTTATTGTGATCTCAATTTCTTTTTGAATGAACATGCTTAGAGATTACCAACTAGACTAAAAACTTACTAATAATTTTTGGAATATTTTTCTTAAAATTAAAATAACCTTTATTTGAAAACTCCCAGCAAAAAGCATCTTCTTTTCTAAATAAAATATTTAGAGTTAAATTATGAGTTGCTTCTAAAATTCTTAGATAATCTAAATTTTCCCCTACGAATGGATAAATAACATCAAAATTCTGTTTATTTTTAAATAAATTTTCAAGGGTGTCGCTTGTCATAATTGAAATTTTTTCACTTTGGCTTGAAACATTTTTTAGAAGATTTGCTTTAAAGATAGAAACATTATTACTCAACTTAATCACTCTTGTGTCATTTCTGTTCTCAATTAAATAAATCTTACTATATTTACTGGTCATTTCTTCATCTAGATAAAGATCTGTATCAAATACAATAAGTGAGTCATATTTTTTTTCAAAATTATGAAAATTTTGATCTTTAATAAAATAGTCTTTTTGATCCGTTAGCGGTGGCATCGATGTCTTTAATTTAATATTGTTATAGCGACCATAAGTAAATTTTTGAATATTATCTGGTCGAGCAATGTAATGCTTTCCTTTGGTCTGAAGTCCAGCCACCCATTTCCAACTTAAAGTGTTAGACGCAGCATCGCCATCATACAAGTATTCTAAGAAAAACTGTGCACCTAATTGCCATGGAAGACCAAGCGTGAAAATCCAAATGCTTGCAAACCACATGCGTGCATGGTTATGAAGATAATTTTCATTTTTTAATTCATTTACCCAATCATTAAAACAATCAATATTTGTTCTACCTTCTATTGCTTCATGATAGCGGTCGTCTTTATCTAAGTCATTCAATGATAATTTATAATCATTCCAAACATCAGGCCTTAACTCAAGCCATCCTTTCCAATATGTTCTCCAGAAAATTTCTTGAATGAATTTCTCAACTTTTAAATAGGGAAACTTTGATAGGACTTTTTTTGCAATATCGTACTCAAATAACAATCGATGAGAAATAAATGGTGATAAATATGATATGTTTGATCTATTTTCGGGTCCAAAATCAAAATTTCTTTTATTTGCATATTCATGAATATTATTTTCAATAAAATCATTTAATCGATTTTGTGCAAATTCTAGTTCAGGCTTAGTGTTCATAAATTAAATACTTGATATATGATATTCATAAACTAATTAACGCATATGGGTAAAAAATCAATTCCGTCTCTTCAAGTATCAGATATTGATCGAATTATTGAAATGGCGTGGGAGGATCGCACCACATTCACTGATATTAAAAATCAATACGGTATCTATGAAAAAGATGTAATTGCAATTATGAAAAAAAATTTAAAGAGGTCTTCATTCCTTATTTGGAGACAGAGAGTGCGTGGCCGCAAAACAAAAATCTTGCCATTATCGGATCGATTTAAATCTTCAAAGCAAAAAGCTTAAACTAAAGTGATTGTCTTGGAAGTACACCTTCTACTTGATCAATGCCTGAACTAATTTTTTTAATCACATCTTCTTGATCAATTTTTTTAGTTTGATCATATTGTGGATGCGCTAATGTTCCCAGATCTTTTGCTTTAGCAAGTGCTGCATCATACAATTGATCAGCCTCAATTAATTCATCTATATAGCCCGGTTCAATTGCATCTTGCATTGAATACATTTCGGCATTTAATAACGCTCTTTGCTTATGAGACTTAGCAAGTTTAAATTTAGCAATTTCTAATATTGGAGTTGGAATTATCATATTGTTTCTCAGTTCATTAGCTCCAACCTTAAAATCTCCATTCGCCGCGATACGGTAATCACTGCTACAAAGTAAAAAAGCTCCCATTGCAATTGCATGACCCGAGCATGCCGATACAACTGGTCTTGGAAATGAAAAAATTCTTTGGAGCATCTTAAATCCAGATTTAATCATTCCAACAGCAGCATCAGGATCTGTAGCCATGACCTTTAAATCAAATCCAGCTGTAAACATACCCTCTCTACCTGTGAACATTAGTGCCCCTTTGTCTGTTGGTACCTGGTCCAATAATGAGTCAACCTCTGCAATCATTGCGGGAGAAAAGGCATTTACCTTTCCATCATCAAGTGTAATGATTGAAACGTTTTCTTCTGTTTTTAAAGTCGCTAACATATATAAAAAAAGTTATAATGCATTATTCTACATACATTTAATAACAATAAAAAGTTTAATTTTTATGCTTACTCTTCATCACTTAAATAATTCTAGATCACAACGAATACTGTGGTTACTTGAAGAGCTTAAAGTTGAATATGATATTATCTATTATAAACGAGATAAAAGCACCAATCTTGCTCCAGATGAACTTAAAAAAATTCACCCCCTCGGTAAATCTCCTATTATCACCTATAAAGATAAGACTTTGATTGAGTCAGCGGCAATTACAACTTTTATTGTTGAAAAATATGCTGATGAATCATTCTACCCAAAAAATGAAGATGATGATTATTTTCATTACTTAGAATTATTGCATTATGCTGAAGGATCAGCAATTTTACCGTTCTTACTGTTACTCTATAGTCGCTTTCTTGGTGATGGCGCAAAACCATTGGAGCCAAGAATATATTCAGAGATTAAAAATCATTTAGGGTATTTATCATCAGTTCTTGGTGATAATGAATTTTTTTTTAGAAATCGATTCTCGGCAGTCGATATTATGCTTTCATTTGTTTTTGAGGGAGCGATGATGTCTAAGTCTCTTGAGCCTTTCTCAAATTTAAAAGAAATATTACTTAGATATCAAAAGCGAGATGCTTATAAAAAAGCTATTGAAATTGGCGGTCCTTATACAATTGGCACTCAATAGATTTATTTACAAATAAAGGTTTATTTTATCTGTCAAAGCGTTTAGAAGCCTTTGAAAATAACCTTTTCAATAATTTATGAGTTCAAAATTACGTAATATCGCAATTATTGCACACGTCGATCATGGAAAGACTACTCTTATTGATTCCATTATGAAACAAACTGGAATGTTTCGTGATAATCAACAAGTTGATGAACGACTTATGGATTCTGGAGATTTAGAAAAAGAACGTGGAATTACAATTTTAGCTAAGCCAACATCAATTACATGGAAAGATGTAAGAATTAATATCATTGATACTCCTGGTCATGCTGATTTTGGTGGTGAAGTTGAGCGTGTTTTA
>CACIBF010000018.1 GCA_902584815.1 uncultured Pelagibacteraceae bacterium | reverse complement strand
AAGAAGGATCTTTTTGGGTCCGTCATCCTTACATTACAGCTGCAATTGCCGTATTTTTCTTCTCAATATTATTAGCTTACTTAACACCAATGGCTGCAAAACTTCCAAAGGAAATGACCATATCATTGTCTGGATATTTAGATGCTATGATTAAATTTATCACAACTTCATTGTACAAGCCTTTGGGTGCTCTGAGAGATTTTCTATTAATCTATGTTTTTGTTCCAACTAAAGCGGCTTTTCAGTATTTGCCATGGATAGCGGTAGTTACACTTGTTGGATGCGTAGGCTGGCGTTTGGGTAAATTCAAACTTGCATTAACAGTTATTTTATTTGTTTTATTCATTGCCACGTCTGGGTATTGGGTGAGAGCAATGATTACATTATATATGGTTTTTGTATCTCTTATTATATGTGCAATGATTGGTATTCCAGGAGGAATCTGGGCATCTAAAAAAGAAAGTAGAACAAAGATTGTTTTAAATATATGTGATACGTTCCAAACTTTCCCATCTTTCATATACCTATTACCCGCAGTTATGTTATTTCAAATAAGTGATGTGTCGGCAATATTTGCAATAGTTGTTTATTCATCAATTCCCATTACTCGTTATACAATTTTTGGACTACGAAATGTTCCAGCTCATATTATTGAGGCCGCAATAACTTCGGGATGTACTCCTCGACAGATATTATGGAAAGTTCGTATGCCTCTGGCTTTTCCTGAGATTCTATTAGGCCTTAATCAAACTCTGATGTTTGCCTTATTCATGGTGATGATTGCTGGATTTATAGGTACTGTAGATTTATCTCAAGAAATATTTAGAGCCTTGTCATTCAATGATGGAGGCAAAGGTTTGATCATTGGTCTGTGCGTAGCATTTATTGGTTTGACTGCTGATAGACTTTTAGTCGAATGGTCAAATCAAATGAAACAAAAGCTAGGCTTCCAAACTTAGATTTAATTAATGTCAAAAAGAAATCTAACAGAAATTCTATCATTAGATAAAATTGAAGTTGTCAAAAACGAAATTGATAAAGCACATGGTCTACCTAATGAGTGTTATACAAGTAATGATTATTTAGATTTTGAGAGGGATAGTGTTTTTCTTAAAAATTGGACTGTGATTGGGACAGCTAGCTCTGTTTCTGAAATTGGTGACACGCGGCCTTTTGACTTAATTGGCATTCCTCTAATGATAGTCCGAGATAGAGAAAAAAATATAAGAGTCTTTCATAATGTATGTAGTCATAGAGGACACAAGTTAGTTGATAAGGTATGTAAAAGTAGAAAACTAATAGTCTGCCCTTATCATTCATGGTCGTATAACTTAAATGGAGAACTTATTCGCACACCTCATATAGGTGGATTAAACAAGCACGAACTTGAGGGTTTTAATAAAAACAGCAGTGACTTAAAAGAAGTACGATCTTGTGTTTGGATGGATTTGGTTTTTGTTAATATTAATTCTAATGCAAAAGATTTTAATACATCCATCAAGCCACTTGAAGATCGTTGGTCAAAATTCATTACGAAGGATGATCAAAAACTAATTTATCATGCTAAAAATTTTGGTAATTTTGAAATGAGTGTAAATAGTAATTGGAAGTTTGCTATTGAAAACTACTGTGAAAGTTATCACTTGCCAAGCATTCATCCTGAATTAAATCGTGTTTCTAACATAGAAGATCACTATCATATTGAAGATGAATCTATGACATTCTCAGGACAAGGAAGCATGAAATATTCCCAGCAATTTGATGGAAATAAAAAGTTCTCGACATTTCCAAACTGGCCAAATCACTTATATGAAAATTCAGAATATGTGTCCTTATTTCCAAACTTAATGATGGGTATACACGTTGATCATTTCTTTGCCTTTTGGTTAGAGCCTTTATCAATGACTCAAACCAAAGAACATTTTGAGATGTATTACATAGGTAAGGAAAGCGCATGCAGTGAGGACTATAAAGAATTAAGAAAGAAGAATTTTTTATTCTGGCAAGAAGTCATGAATGAAGATGTAAGTGCAATAGAGGGGATGCAAAACGGAAGAAAATCACCAGTTTATAATGGTGGTAACTTTTCTCCAGTTATGGATAGTCCCACACACCTATTTCATAAATGGGTTGCCGAAAATTTAACTGCTTAATCTAATTTTATTGACAGAGTCTATTTTTAGGTAATTAATTTAATCATAATTAATTGAGGCCAAAAAGTATGAAAAAAGATCTAATTTCTAGATTAAATGAAGGTCCTATCATTTGTGCCGAGGGCTATTTATTCGCAATGGAACGAAGAGGTTACTTATCCGCAGGAGGATTTGTTCCGGAAGTTGTTTTGGAGCACCCAGAGGTTGTAACACAATTGCATAGAGAATTTATAAGAGCAGGATCTGATGTAGTTCAAGCTTTCACTTATTATGGTCATAGAGAAAAATTAAGAATAATTGGCAAAGAACATTTATTGGAGTCTTTACAAAAAAATGCTCTACAAATAGCGAAAGACGCTGCCAATGAATACAAAGATCTAGATCTTATGGTTTGTGGAGATGTAGCAAATACAAATATTTATGATCCAAATGATAAACAATCTCTTATTCAATGTCAGAAAATGTATGAAGAACAAGTAGCATGGGCAAAGGAAGCAGGCGTTGACTTCATTGTCGCTGAGACAATTAACTGGACTGAGGAAATGAAAATAGCTTTAAAAGCAATCAAAGACGAAGATATGATTGCAGTTGCAAATTTTGCAATACCAAGGGGAGATAAAACAAGAGAAGGACATACTCCAGAAGATGCTTGTAAGATGATGGAAGATTTAGGAGCAGATGTTGTTGGCTTAAACTGTTATAGGGGACCCGACATGACCATGAAACTTCTAGAAAAAGTAAGAGATAAAGTATCCTGCCATGTTGCTGGATTGCCAGTGCCTTATAGAACTACAGAAAAGGAACCTGGTTTTTTAAATATTTCAGATGATGGGTGTGATTGTATTCCTGGAGATAATGCATTTCCAGTAGCCCTGGATAATCTTTTTTGTAATCGTTTTGAAATGGCTAAATTTGCAACAGACTGTATGAAAAAAAATATTAACTTCATTGGAATTTGTTGTGGCGCCGAAGCACATCACGTGAGAGAGATGTCAGTTGCAATTGGTAAGAAGCCAATTTCGATGAAATATATGCCAGATATGAGAAAACATTTTCACCATGGAACAGATGAAACTCTTAAGCAGGTAAATAAAGAATTTACACCTTAAGAATGCAAACTCACGCTAAAGTTGTTGTTATTGGTGGGGGAGTTGTAGGATGCTCTATTCTTTTTCATTTAGCAAAGTTTGGGATGAAGGACTGCGTTCTTCTTGAACGAAAAGAATTAACAGCAGGATCTTCTTGGCATGCCGCAGGAAACGTTCATGTCATTTCTTCAGATCCAAACATATCCAGACTGATGGCCTATACAATAAACTTGTATAAAGAAATTGAAGAAACTTCAGGTCATTCAGTTGGCTTTAAACCAAGTGGAGGATTTTATTTGGCTTCAAATGAAGTTTGGTCTGATTATCTGAAAAGAGAAAGAACCAAAGCTAGATATATGGGCCTTGATCAAGAGTTTATTTCATTAGAAGAGGTTGCAAAAAAAAATCCTCTTATTGATCCAAAGAAATATATATCAGCTTTATGGGACCCAATCGATGGAGAAGTAGATCCATCGGGTGTTACATATGCATTTGCAAAATCTGCAAAAGTTCACGGTGCCAGTTACCATACAAATACTGAGGTTAAGGATACCAAGCAAAGAGAGGATGGGACCTGGGATGTATTCACTGATAAGGGAAATATTCATGCAGAAATTGTAATTAATGCTGGAGGGCTATGGGCAAGAGAAGTTGGAAAACTTGCAGGATTAAATTTGCCTGTACAACCAATGGAACATCACTATTTAATTACTGATACAATTCCAGAAATAGCTGCAATGCCCAAGGGATCAAGATTGCCAATTGGAACTGATTTTGATGGCAATATTTATTTTAGACAAGAAGGCCAAGGCATGTTGCTTGGAACCTATGAACCTAAGTCAACACCGTGGAAAGTAGAGGGGACACCCCTAGATTTTGGACATGAGTTGTTAGAACCGAAGCTAGAAAATATTCAAGATCGATTGGCCATTGGTTTTGAGAGGATGCCGGCTTTGGAAAAAGCAGGAATTAAAAACATTATTAATGGTCCTTTTACATTTGGCCCTGATGGAAGCCCTCTGATTGGGCCCGTTCCAGGTATGAAAAATTATTGGGTAGCAGTTGGTGTTATGGCTGGATTCTGTCAAGGAGGAGGTGTGGGTAAATGTATCGCAGAATGGATTATTGATGGTGAGCCTTCTATAGATGTTTGGGCAATGGATGTTGCACGGTTTGGTGATTATGCCTCTCCACACTATGGAACAGTTAAATCATCTGAAAATTATGAACGAAGATTCATTATGACTTTTCCGAATGAAACTTTACCAAAAGGGAGAAAACAAAAGACGACAGCTTTATACGATCGTTTTATTAACATGGGTGCAGTTATGGGTGACAGCTTTGGACTCGAAAGTGTTCTCTGGTTTGCTGATAATCCTGAAGATGCATATGAGGATCCAACCATTAAACGTTCCCGTTCCCATAATTATGTTTCAAATGAAGTTAAGAATGTAAGAGAAAATGTTGGAGTAACAGAAATAGCTAATTTTTCTAAACATGAATTTAAGGGCAAAGATTCAAGAAAATTTTTAGACTATATTTTGGCAGGTAGAATACCAAAAGTAGGGCGTATAGCTTTAAGTCCAATGTTATCTAAAAAAGGTAAACTATATGGAGACCTTACTGTTTCATGCCTTAGTGAAGATCATTTTATGGTTTATGGTTCTGGCGCTGCACAGGAAGCTCATCGACGATGGTTTGAACAACACTTAGATCAATATGAAGTTGATTATACAAATAGATCTGACGATTATCATGGCCTTGCTATTTCAGGTCCAAAATCAAGAGATTTACTACAATTATTAGTCAGAGAAGATGTTTCAAATGAGACATTTAAATTTAGAGACTCGAGACAAATATTTGTTGCTGGTGTCCCTGCGTTAGTCAATCGATTGTCATTTACTGGAGAACTGGGATATGAAATGTATGTAGCACCACACTATCAGCTCAAGTTGTACGAGGCTATTGAAGAAGCAGGGCAACAATTCAACATAAAACCTTTTGGAGGAAGAGCTTTAATGTCAATGAGGCTTGAAAAAAACTGGGGCGCATGGACACTTGATTTTAGATCTGATTTTACTTCAAAAGAGACAGGCCTTTCTTCATTCATAAATTGGGATAAAGATTTTATTGGCAAGGATGCTGCAGATAAAGATGACAGTAATCACAGGTTATTTTCTTTAGTAATTGAAACTGATGACATCGATGTGACTAACAATGAAGCTGTTATGCAGAATGATATTTGTATTGGATATGTAACATCTGGAGGCTTTGGTCACTATGTACAAAAAAGTATTGCTTTTGCATATTTAAATAATGATTTGTTGAAAACCGAAGAAGTCTTACAAGTAGAAATTAATGGAGATTTTTATAATGCTTCAATTATTGATAAACCTTGTTACGACGAATCTGGTGAAAAGTTAAGACAATAAAAAATGAAAAGTACCTGTAATTAATTTAATTTAATTAATTATCCCAAAACGTATATTCATCGTCTTCTGTCCATTCCTCTCCATCATGCTTGTCTAAACGAACAGGAGTTGCAATAACACTCATAAAATTTGGTTCAACTTGTTGACTGTTATGCTCTTCTAGTAAATTTTCTAATAATTTTACTTTTTCTGACATCTGATCTACTAAGTTATTCCTCTCGGTTGGGTCATTGCTCAAATCAAAAAGCCATTTTTTATTTTGGTTTTTATCGACAATCATTTTCCATTGATCGTGCAAAACAGTTTGAAGTCTTCCTGATCTCCAAAAAAGAGTTTCGTGAGGAGGTTTATTTTCCTTTATATAGGGTATGATATTTTTACCATCTATAATTCTATCATTAGGAATAGATGCGTCAGCTGCTGCTGCGAATGTGCTAAAAATATCATTTTGATGTATTGGATGATCAAAAATAGTTCCTGGTTTTATTTCAGTAGGCCATTTTGCCATGAATGGTATGTGCAATCCTCCCTCAAAATGGTTTAACTTCCAACCTCGATAGGGCTTATTAATATCAGAGAGATGAATATAATTTGCACCTCCGTTATCGCTTGAAAATATAATTAAGGTATTTTCAGAAAGATCATATTCGTCAAGAGCATCAAGTACTTTTCCTACACTGCGATCTAATGATCTAATCATTGCAGAATAAACTCTAAGTCCATGATCATCTTCTTTTGTTAGATGATGAAAATGATCGTAATCTTCTTTTAATGCTTGAAGAGGATTATGAGGAGCAAAGTGGCCTAAATAGAGAAAGAAAGGTCTATTTTTATTATTTTTAATAACTTTAAGAGCTTCATCAGTATAAAAATCAGTTATATAACCTCCAGGCTCATATGATCCGCCTCCATTAAACCTTACTGAAAACTGAGAGGCGGCCCAAACCATTCGATCAACTCCTGCATCCGTATATGCGTTGACAACATCTGGATCATCTTTAGGAAGATAGAGAGGACTTAATAACTGCAGGCTATCATCAAAGCCTTGGTCAGTTGGCAGCTGTCCTTTCGTATCACCTAAATGCCACTTACCGATGTGAGCATTATAATAACCTTGTTGTTTTAAAACTTCAGCAATTGTAATTTCACTAGATGGCATCCCTGCATATCCTTCATCTCCAATAAAATTTTCTTCAGAAACCTCAGCGAATTGAGTCCTTATGAGAGGATTTTCAATTTCATCCATCCATTTAAAAATTGTACGTCCAATAGAATAAAAAGGAGTAAATTCATAGCCAAACCTTGTAGCATATCGACCTGTCATAAGAGATGCGCGCGATGGCGAACAGCTTGCGCTTGCTGCATAACCATTATTGAATTGAACACCCTCTTTTCCAATTCTATCAATGTTAGGTGTCATGAGAGTTCCATCACCTGCTCCTCCATTGTATAGAGAAACATCATTAAACCCCAAATCATCAGCTAGAATGAGAATAATGTTTGGTTTTCTATCTTGCAACGGGAGTTCAGGAGCTGATGGACCTTCGGGCCACACCACTTCTTTATATTCTGCTACAGGTTCTGTGAATTTAATAATCTTTGGAATTGCCCACACCACAACTTCAACTCGGTAAATCCATAGTGTAGCTGCAATGAGAATTAATAATACAATGCTAAAAAAGATTTTTTTTAACATTAATCTATGTATGTTATTTTAACTTTATCAGAATTTAAGGGAAGAATACCCATTACTCCATCTCGACCAATCGTCCAATTTTTATAAATATCATTTACACCATCAAAGAATAACATTTTAGCAACTAATCCTTCCGGATATGGGATGAGATGATAAAAAATAAGATGTTTTGCTTTCGCTGATTGAGCAGCCTTAGCAGCCTGCGTTGGTGATGTGTGGTAATCAAGCACATCAATGAGTACGGTTGATAAGTTGCCTGTTTCATCGACTTTATACGCGGCGGTAGCACCAGCTTTATTAAGTCTGTAAGAGAGTGCTTCATGGAACAACAGATCAGTTTTATCTGCATGTTTAATTACATTTTCACTATAAGATGTATCACCACTTATAGTGATGGATCGACCTTTATAATCAAATCTGTATCCTATAGATGGTTTAACAGGGTCATGATCAACTAAAAAAGCTGTGACTTTTAAATCATCATCCTCAATGACAATTGAACTTTCTATATCAATTATATGAGTGTCAAAACCAGCAAATTCTATTGGAGCAACATCATTACCATGATGTTCATATCTCCACTTATAATCAAGGGCGTAAGTTGCTTCAAATCCATCTGTAACCTTCTGTGTTCCTTCTGGTCCATAAACCTTAAGTTTATCTGTTCGATTTTGAGTTACCCATGCATTCAAGTGTAAATCAGCTAAATCAGAAAAATGGTCCGAGTGAGTGTGTGTTAATAAAAATGCCTCAATCTTACCTAAATCAATTCCCCAATCTCTTAAGTTTGTTATGCTTCCATCTCCCGCATCAACGATAAATATTCTCTCACCAGCTTTGATTAAAATACATGTTTCAGCAGTGCCAACTGAGGGTAATGGTCCTCTCGATCCACAAAGTAGTCCAGATAAAGAATCTTCTTCTGGAAGAGGGCTCGGTCGATTAAGTATTTGCTCAGCCTGCATTTCTACAAGATACATTTGAACAATTTCTGTCCTTAATGCAAAGAATCCTGAAACAATTGAAAATAATAGAGCAAAAATAATATATTTTAATACCCTCATTTATTTTTCAGAAATCCTCTTTGAAGTATATAGAAGTAAAAGAACAATAAATATTTCAGCAGCTATGAATTGAGTTGCAAATGCAGCATCATGAAGGAGCCAAGATAGTATTCTATAAACTGCAGTTATAGATAACATGATTGATGGTGCATAAAACCATATTGATTTCTGAGTGTATACTGCAGCAATCATCATAATACCTAAACTTAGGAAGTATGATCCTGTATCACCTAATTGAGAACTCAAACCAATACCTTCAGAAAGTGAAAAAATCCCAAATGTTGCAGCAGCATTGTAAGGTGACGCAATCCACATGAGGCCTATAATTAAAAATTGAAAACCAAAGATTGTAATTAACACCACTAAAAATTTATTCATTTAGATCTCCCCGGCTAATATTGACATCATAATTTGAGCAGTTTCATGTCCAGCATTTTGATTTTGACCAGTTACAAAACGCTGATCATCATCAACAACAACATGGTTTGCAAAAAGATCATTGAACTTTGATTTACTCTCAAACACTACTCCTGCATTTCTTAATTCAGTTTCTGGATGCTGCGGAGTCATTTCAATTCCAAGTTCGATGACTTGTTTATCAGTTACGCCTGTCATTTTTCTTCCTGCAATAAGTAAATTTCCATCTTTATCCTTAGCTTTAAGTAATCCAAGTGGACCGTGACATACGGCACCAATGATTATATCTGCATAGAATGCTTGAGATATTTTTGTACCTAAGATTTCAGAAAAACCTAAATCGTAAGCAGCTCCCCAGCCGCCTGCAATGAAAATGAGGTCGTAGTCTGTAAAATCTACATTATCTATAATAATTGAATTTCTGAGCTTATTCATTGCCTCTATATCATTTTGAAATTTCTTATCTGATGATGTTCTAAAAAAATAATAAAGTGACTCACGATCAATAGGAATTTCACCACCTTTAATACTTGCAAGGTCTACATCCATGCCACTATTCATGAACTCATAATATGGAACGGTAAGTTCTGAACTCGCTACTCCAGTTGGTTTTCCTCTAACTTCTCCTGGAAGATTTAATACATCATGGCTTGAAGCAATTATTAATGCTTTCTTTCCATTAAATTTAAATGTTTTACTATCAAAATCAGGATGAAGTCCAAGAGACTTCAATAATATTGGAAGCGATAATGCGAGAATAATCAAAAAACTCAAAAGAATTATTATTGTCTTAGAAACTAATGATTTATACATTTATTTATCCTTCTAGGTTTAATAGCCTGCTTGTTTCAGATGAAAATTTATCAATTACCATTTGATCTGAAAATTTATAAAAAATTGAGAGTCTGTACCAAAATGCAAATGAAATAGATGTATCTAAATATGCTTGATCTAGTAAAGAAAGTTTAAGAACTTCTGGTATTATATCCTCAAATCTTTTTTTGAGTCTTAAATTTCCTTCAATGAATCCTTCACGAACACTTTTGAACTTTTGCATATTCATAATTGAGGATGCAAATACATTCTTGTATTTTGAGTAAATCTCTATTCTTTCCTTAATTAAAAATGTAATACGATTTCCTAGAGCCTTCTCTTTTGACGGCTTGATAGATAAAAAATTTTCAAATTCGGACATAATTTTTTCATGGCAAGAGCTTATAAGGCCATCCATATCATCAAATTGTCTAAAAACAGTTCTCAAGCCAATATTTGAATGCTTTGCCACCTGTTCTGCAGTAGGCCATTGAACCAAAGGAGATTCCATTAATAATTCAATCGTTGAATTAACAATCGACTCTTGTGTTTTTACACTTCTAAGGTGACGGCCATCTTTTTTTATCGACAGTGAGATTTGTTTTGATTTAGAGTTCATAATTAGAATTTAGAGAAGGATATATATTGACATTAATAGTGTCAATACATTAGCATTAAAATATGAATAGAATTACCGAGATCTTAGGTTCAAAATTTCCAATTATACAGGCTCCAATGGGCTGGATTGCTAGAAGTCAATTAGCTTCAGCTGTTTCAAATGCTGGGGGATTTGGAATCATTGAGACGTCATCAGGTGAAACAGAAAACTGTAAGAATGAAATCAGAGCAATGAGCGACCTAACTGATAAGCCTTTTGGTGTCAATCTTCCAATCTTATTCCTTCAAGATGAAAGTATGATTAATTTAGTTATTGATGAGAATATAAAATTTGTGACAACTTCAGCTGGAGATCCAGCAAAGTTTATTCATGTTCTTAAAGATGCTGGTATAAAAGTATTTCATGCTGTTCCCAGCCTTGCTGGCGCTCTTAAAGCTGTAAGAGCTGGAGTTGATGGATTGGTGGTTGAGGGAACAGAAGGCGGTGGATTTAAAAACCCAGAAGAGGTAGGGCTATATGTTTTATTACAATCAATTCGTAAACATACAGATTTACCGATGATAGCTGCAGGTGGAATTGTTGATGGAGTGGGAATGGCCGCGGCTTTTGCAGCTGGAGCTGAGGGCATTCAAATGGGAACAAGATTTGTTTCTTCAAAGGAAAGTCCAGTACATGAAAATTTCAAGCAAACAATCCTGAATTCAGATGAGCAAGGAACATATATATTAAATAAAAAATCAAAACCATGTGTCAGGGCATTAAAAACTGATTTTACCAAAAAAATATACGATGAAGGACACATGGATATGTCATCTATGATGGGAATTAAAAATTTATATTTTGATGGCGATATGAACGCCGCGCCTGCACTTGCCGGACAATCAATTGGTTTAATTGATGAGATCAAGAGTGTTGATACGATAATTAATGGAACGATTACTCAATTTAATGAAATATGTAAAAATATGGGAAATCATAATTTTAAGATTTAAATGAAGTTTCTGCCTATCTTTCCTGATGAAGCAAACAATAATTATCGGGGATTAGTTTTGGCACTATGGTTTTTTTATCTATATTTAGCTTTAATAGCTTTTAGATCTTTTACACATATGTTTGCTCAAGATGCAGGCCTAAATTCAATAGCTTCAATTATAATTTTTCCTGTCATTAATAATTTAGATCCAAATAGTGTAATTTATGCAATGGGTTCATTGTGGGGTGGATCTCAAATAGTAGTATTCATATTTCTTGTCATCATTCTGTTGAAATATAAAAGTCTTCTTTCAATAGCCTGGTTAATTTTAGTATCAGAAAATATGCTTAGAATTATTACAATGATGATACATAATTTGGAGCCGGAATATTTTACCTCAACTGCACCTGGAGGTTTCGTGGGGACAAGCATTATGTTATTTGTTACACTAACAATGTTTTTTATCTCGTTAATTGAAAGGAAACAAAGATGAAAGTAGAAAATCGTATTTATCCAAACCGAGAGCAGATGAAAGGATTTTTTGAAGAAAGCAGTGATGATCAACCTATCTATATGATCAACCTTTTAAAGTTTAAAGAAAAAGCTGAATATAAAGATGGAAGAGAAACATCACTCAGTGGACGAGAAGCTTATGCACTATATGGTGAAATTATAGAAAAACATCTCATAGAAATTGGTGGAGAAGTAATATTTAAATCTAAAGTAACAAGAATTACAGTTGGTAAAGTTGATGAATTATGGGATGCTGTGGCAATTGCAAAGTGGCCATCAAAAAAAGTCATGGGTGAAAATATGATGCCGTCAGATCCTGAATTGTTAGAAGGCTATCAACATAGAGAAGCAGGACTTGCAGGACAATTAAATATTGAGTCGGTTGAAGGCATATTTGATGATTGAGCTATATACTTCACCTACACCTAATGGTTACAAAATATCTGTTGCTCTAGAGGAATTAGACATTCCGTATAATGTTCATGTCGTGAACTTACAATCTGGTGATCAAAAGAAACCAGAATTTTTAAAGTTAAATCCGAATGGTAGAATACCCGTAATAGTCGATACAGATAATGATAATTTATCTATTATGGAGAGTGGTGCTCAGTTGATTTATTTAGCAGAAAAAGCAGGAAAGTTGTTGCCAACTGAGACAAAAGCTAGGTCCAAAGTCATGCAGTGGCTCATGTTTCAGATGGGGGGAATTGGCCCCATGATGGGACAAGCCAATGTATTTTATAGGTATTGGCCTGGTGAGAAAATTCAACCTGCAATTGATCGTTATCAGAACGAAGGAAGACGATTGTTTGAAGTTATGGAAACTCGTTTAAAAGATAACGAATATCTAGCAGATGATTTTAGTATCGCTGATATTGCCAACTGGTGCTGGGTTAGAATTTATAAATGGTCTGGTATTAATATTGATGGTTTAGATGGACTTCAAAGATGGATGAATACGATGGAGGAGCGTCCAGCTTGCAAGAAAGGTGTTTCAGTTCCAATTGATATCGTAGCTATGATGAAAAATATGAAAAAATCTGATGAGCTTCAGAATACAGGTTCAAAAATTATTCAGAAATAAATTAAGAGAAATTATTTATGAGTTTACCAAATCCAATAAAATTAATAGGTGCAAATGGATCACCGTATACTCGTAAGATGTTGTCTTTTTTGAGGTATAAGAGAATACCTTACACAATGATTTGGAGTGATGTTGATACTTATTTCAGTAAAGCAAAAATAGAAATAGAAAAACCAAAACCAGTTTTATTTCCAACTTTCCTTTTGCCAGATGAAAATGGTGATTTAAAAGCTGAAACTGACTCAACTCCACTTATTCGAAGAATTGAAAGTGAAGCAGGTGAACGTAGTACAATTCCAACTGATCCAGTTCTAGCTTTTTTAAATTATCTGTTAGAGGATTTTGCTGATGAATGGTGTACAAAATTTATGTTTCACTACAGGTGGAATGACAAGAAAGATGCTGAAAACGCTGGAACAATTTTGCCGCTTCAGATTATGGGGTCAATACCAGATGAAGTGCTAGATAACTTCAATAAAATGTTTAGTAAAAGACAAATTGATAGATTATGGGTTGTCGGTTCTAATAAAGATACGGCGCCAATTATTGATGCAAGCTTAAGGAGACTTCTTGTAATTCTTCAAAAGCATTTTACATCTTTTCCATATTTAATTGGTAAAAGGCCATCATCAAGTGACTTCGCCCTATTTGGACAATTTAGTCAGCTAGTGAATTTTGATCCAACACCACGAGAAATAGTACATGAGGTTTCAATGAGAACTGTAGCGTGGGTTGGTGTTATTGAGGATCTCTCAGGCTTAGAAGTTTCAGATGATGACTGGTTTAAATATGAAGATATCCCATCTACGATTAAAGAACTATTGACTGAGATTGGAAAAGGCTATGTTCCCGCATTGCTTGCAAATGCAAAAGCAATTGAAAATGAAGAAAAAGAATGGGAAACAGAGATTGATGGATGTATTTGGAGACAAAAATCATTCCCTTACCAGGCAAAATGTTTGAAATGGATTAATGAGGAATATAATATGTTATCCAAGATAGATATGGAAAAAGTAGATAACTTATTAGATGGCACGGGTTGTGAGAAAATTTTGAATATAATATGAAAGTAGATTTA
>CACIBF010000017.1 GCA_902584815.1 uncultured Pelagibacteraceae bacterium | reverse complement strand
TTCTATTTAATCTTAGCGGTTATAACGTTTTTAATCTTGCAACGTTGAGTGATGCTTACAGAAAACTAGAAAATAGAAAAGAAATTGTAGCATCAATATATCGTGATGGAAAAATTACAAAATTAATTGCGAGGAGAATAGATGCTTAATTTACTCAGAAAGTTTTTCATTCAATTATTCTTTATGCTTTTAATTATTTCAAATGCAAATGCTATAACTTTTAATTTTAAAGATGCTGATATTAAAGATGTCATTGAAGGTTTTGCTTTGATGGTTGGTAAATCATTCATTATCGATTCCAGAGTAACAGGAAAAGTTAACGTAATATCTCAGGAAGAAATTAGCCTAGAGCAAGCAGAGGATATGTTGCATTCCATTTTACAGGTACATGGTTTTGTAATGCAGGAAATCAATGGGAAAATTAAAATTTTACCTGATCAACTAATGCGAGAAAATTCTATTTATTCCGAGGACTCGTCAATATTGCCAAGTGATAAAATTGTCACTCAATTGATCAAGCTTGAAAATATACCTGTAAATGATTTTGTATCGGCAATTAGGCCAATTATTCCTAAAGAGTCAAGTCTGATACCTTACTTGCAAAGTAATTCTCTTATTATTACATCGAATGCTTTTAGTATTCAGAAAATAAAGAGAATTATTCAAAAGATTGATGAACCAAATTTGACAGAAACTGAGATAATAAAAATTAAAAACTTGAATGCACTTGATGTCGCAAAAGTACTTAATCGTTTCTTTTCTGATCAAAAGCAGGAAATTGGATTAAAACTTATTGCCCCTATCTTCATGGTTGATAAAAATACAAACTCAATAATTATTAAATCACACTCGAGCGACATAAGCCAAATAAGAGTATTAATAAGAAACATTGAAAATGAAAATGAACTCACAGATGAAACACAGGTAATCTATCTAAAGCATGCTCAAGCAGAATATCTATCTGAAACATTAAAAGCTCTTACGATACAAGAAGGAAGTGAAGAGAGTTCATATATACAAATACAACCTGATAAAAAATTGAATGCTCTAGTAATTAGAGCAGATCTCGGAACTCAAAAGATGCTTAAGAAAGTTATCAATCAGTTAGACATACCCCGTAGGCAAGTCTTAGTTGAAGCAGTCGTGGCAGATATTTCTGACAACGATGCAGTTGCACTTGGTTTGTCCAGTATTACTGGAAGCATTGGAGATGTTCAAACGTCAGTTCAATTAGGAGCAACAAATTTAATGCAATTTACAGCAGATAGAATTACTGATATTCGAGCAGTTATAAATTTATTAACATCAAATACAACTTCAGATATCTTATCTACACCAAGCATTATTACTATTGATAATGAAGAAGCAGAAATAATTGTTGGAAGAAATGTTCCATTCCTAACTGGTTCCTTTACAGATACAAATAATTCGGCTTTTCAAACTTTAGAAAGGCAAGATGTTGGTGTAACATTAAGAATCAAACCACAAATTTCTGAAGGTGACACTATAAGACTTGATATTCTTCAAGAAGTTTCAAGCATCGATGCAACCATAACATCACAAAATGATACAGTAACGAGTAAAAAATCGATTAAAACAAATGTCATGGTGAATAATGAAGAACTAATTGTTATAGGTGGCTTGATTGACGAAAAACTTACTGATACGGAGTTTAAGATTCCAGTTTTAGGCAGTATTCCAGTACTTGGTGGACTATTTAAAAATACAACTCAAGTTATGGAGAAAAGAAATTTAGTTATTTTCATAAAAACTAGCATTATAGATTACCGCGCAAATGATGGGGAGTTACAAGATTTAACAGAGTCAAAATATTCTCAGATTGAGAACCTCTTAGAAGATGAAACAAGATCAAAATTTACTATTGTACCTAAACTTTATGAACCTCATCTACAGGAACATATTCAGAAATAAAATATGACTTCTCAATTTCAGAGTTATGATTTTTCAAAGAATAGTAGAATATTAATTCAGAATTCACAATCGTCAGTGCTTGAAATTGCTGCTGATAAGAAGGCAGATCTTAAAATAATTGAGAAAATTTCCTGGAATTTTAAAAAACCTTATAAAGTTAATTGGTGCGAGGCTGAACAGTTTAATGATCTTTTAAATGAGTTTTTCGAAAATGATCAAAGTACAGCTGAAGATATTCAAAATATTGGTGATGAAATTGAAATATCCACTTTTATTAATGAAATTGATAATTCTGACGATATATTAAAATCTCATGATGATGCTCCTATAATAAAACTTTTTAATCTTATTCTTAGAGAAGCTATTTCAAAAAAAGCATCCGATATTCACCTACAAGTTTTTGAAGATACTCTAAATATCAAATTCAGAATTCATGGTTCTATTGAAAATGCCTTCACTTTAAACTCTGGAATCTCTGCAAGATTATTTACACGAATAAAGATAATTAGTGGCCTTGATATTACTGAGAAGAGGAAGCCTCAGGATGGAAGGGTAACTATAAATATAGGCTCTTTCCCTATTGATTTACGTATTTCAACAATACCTTCTTATGATAACGAACGCATTGTTTTAAGATTATTAGACCAACGCCATGTCGAATTAGATTTATCAAGTCTAGGAATGCTTGATGTACAGCTTGACGAATTTAGATCATTATTAGATCAGAAAAGTGGAATTATTCTTGTGACAGGACCGACTGGATCAGGAAAAACAACTACACTTTATGCAGCTATTGAGAAAATAAAAAAGAAAAATATTAATATAATGACTATTGAAGATCCTATTGAATATAAAATTGAAGGTATTAGTCAAACTCAAGTTAATCCAAAAATTAATTTATCTTTTGCAGATGGTTTACGATCAATATTAAGACAGGATCCAGATGTAATTCTAGTTGGAGAGATAAGGGATGAAGAAACTGCTGACATAGCATTGAGAGCTAGTTTAACGGGTCATTTAGTATTATCAACATTACATACTAATTCACCTCTTGGTGCATTTGACCGCCTTAATGAGCTTGGAGTAGACAAAAAAATGCTTACATCAAGTATTTTGTGTATTGTTGGACAATCACTTGAGAGGAACTTTAATCAAGATGGACGAACAGCTGTTTTTGAAATGATTTCTATGGATCAAAAACTACAAGAGGCTGTAAGTCAAAGTACTGAGGAACACGTTCTAAGAAAAAATCTATCAGATGATCATTTAACCCTCACCCAAGCTCTTGCAATTAAAAAAGAAAATAAAGATATTTTTTAGTTTGAAATAAAAAATGAAACTATTCACTTACAAAGCAATGGACAAGAGTGGATCATTAATTATTGATACAATAAATGCAAAGAATATCAATGAAGTTGAAAATGAAATTGAAAAAAGAAAACTTATTGCAATAAAGATTTCAGAAAGAAAAAAAATTAGTACTATTTTTTCAAATAAAAAAAAGATACTAAATTTAAAACAAACTTCTGAGTTCATTTCAAACTTTTCAATGATGATTGAAACTGGAATGACAATTAAAAACTCTTTAGAAGCATTACAAGAATCTCTTAAAGAGAGAGCAATTTTAGATCTCGTAGATAATATTTTAACAAGCTTAGTTAGAGGCGATTCTCTTGCTCAATCAATCTCTAAGTCTTCCCCTACTCTATCAGAAGAACTTATATCAATGATAGACTCTGCTGAAACTAATGGAAATCTTGAATTAATTCTACGTAATATGAATCTATACCTAGAAAGAAAAAATAAATTTCAACAAAAAATGACTAACTCACTTATTTATCCCTTCTTTCTTTTTATGGTAACAATAATAGTTTTAAATATAATTTTTACTCAGGTTATTCCTCAATTTGCCATTACATTCGAAGATGCAAATGCAGAATTGCCATCAATAACAAAAATACTATTTAACATATCTAATTTTCTACAGGACTCAGGCATGAAAGTTGCTTTTGGTTTCCTAATTACAATATTCATTTTTGTTTTATTGAGACAATCAAGTTCTTTTAGATACACAATGTCATCATTTTTATTAAAAGTACCATATTTAGGCAAATTAATTACTCATGCAAATTTAAGTAGATTTGCTCATCAAGTATATATCAATTTACTTTCTGGTCTTCAATTAGACCTGTCAATTTCACTAGCGAATAATTCTATTTCAAATATGAAAATTAAATCTGACATAGCAATAGTTCCACAACAAATTCGTAAGGGAAATCCGCTATCGCAATCATTAAAGGACATTGATGCATTCCCGAATTATCTCATTAGCATGATCTCTGCTGGTGAAGAAACAGGTAGTTTGATCACTGTTTTTGACAAAATTTCTAATCATCTAGATATGCAATTAGAGAATAGTCTTGAAAGATTGAATAAACTTATAGAACCTATTATTATTGTTTTAGTAGGGGTTGTGGTTTCGATCATAGCATTTGCCATTCTATCACCAATCTTAAGTTTAAATGAATTTGTATAATGATTATTGATTATAAAAAACAAGATGGATTTACGTTAATTGAAATCATGGTGGTATTAATCATCATAGCAATCATGGCATCATTTGTAGTCCCATCAGTTATAAATCGACCTGACCAAGCAAGATTCACTAAGGTTAAAAATGATATTTTAACAATTGAGAGTGCCCTAGACTTATACAAATTAGATAATGGGAATTATCCCTCAAATGTTGAAGGGTTAGAAGCACTTATTGAAGACGAAGATAATCTATATCTTAAACGTTTACCTCTAGATCCATGGAGTGAGCCATATCAATATTCAAATCCAGGAAAAAATTCGAAAATTGATATTTTTTCTTTAGGTGCTGACAGTCAACTAGGAGGCAATGGAAATGATAAGGATATTGGCAATTGGAACTTAGAAAATTAAAAAAAAATAGTCACAGAGGTTTTTCACTAGTCGAAATTTTAATTGTACTAATTATTATTGGTATAGCTGGATCTATTTCAATTAGTGGATTTGGATCAACAATTAATAACAGCGAAAAAAGAGAAGTAAAAAAAATAATCAAATTTCTGGATGACAAAATTATTCATGTTTTACAAACCGGGGAGGTATTGCAAATAGATTTTGATATTAATTCAGCAAAAGTTAACAACAAGGAAGAATTTATAAAACTTAATAATATTATATTTCAAAAAAAAACAGCTGATATGAAAAATATTACAAATGAATTCCAAATTCATTTAAGTCATAAAAACTTAATAGATAATATTTTTGTAATATTAAAAGAAACATCACAGGAAAAAAAACTCAAACTAGGATTAAACGGTGTTGAAATACAGTGATAAAAGTTCTAATGGTTTCTCATTAGTTGAGTCGTTAATAGCTTTAGTAATAGTATCTCTTACGATTGGAAGTATTTTTTTTGCGCTTCAATCAAACATTTTTTTATCACAAAAAATAAGAGATCAAATTTCTTGGCAATTCATAACTAGCAATGCTTATTCAGAGCTTGTTCTAAGCAACAAGCTATTAGACAAAGAAACTCTGCGAGGAGAAAATTTAATTAATCAGATGAAATACAGATGGTTGGTGGAAACCATACCTACTGCAATTGAGAATCTTCATACATTTGAATTTTTTACTATTGATCAAAATGATAAAAAAAAGAAAGTTAAGACTGAATATTATGTGTATTTTCAAACACAATAAATTTGAAAGAGGCTTTACTCTTGTAGAAGTAGTTATTAGTACTCTTATTATAGGGATTATTTTATCAAGTATTTTTTATGCTCTTGGATTTTTGAATATAAATTTAGATCGCTTAACAAAAAATCATGAAAATTATGAAAAATTTATAACAACATTATCAATTATAGAACAGGATCTAAAAACTTTATCATCAAGATCAATACGTGATGAGTATGGCGATTACGAACCATCGTTATTAGTCAGTAATACGAATGATAAAAAGATAATTTTTTCGAGATCAATATTTGATGAATTAGATCATACTCAATATACATATCGAATAGAATATGATTTCTCAAACCAGCAATTGAAAAGAAATATTTGGAATGTACTTGATAGAATACAAAACTCAAATTATCAAACTCACATATTAGACGAAAATATATTAGATTTTTCTATATTTATTACAGATCATGATATGCAATGGCTTCAATCATGGCCAGTAGGATATATTATAGATAATACTAGTTCTCAATCATCTTCTATTGGACTTACAACTAGAAGTGATATTGAAGCCTACCAAAATCTTACATCTAATAAGTTTGAGAATGATAGGATGCCATTAGCATTTAAAATTTTAATTAAACATAAATTTTATGGGGATATTGAACGTGTCATTTTATCTCAAATTTAGAAATAATGGCTCAGCCTTAATTTCTGTATTAATTCTTTTAGGATTTGTTAGTAGCCTTCTTGCGATATTATTAAATGTTGGTAATCAAGATCAAGAACAGATAGGCCAGTATCAAAAGAATAATATAATTTATACTCATATTCATGCAGTTGAAGATTTTGCAATTAATATTTTAAATATTGATTTTCAAAATTCACCAAACATGACTTATCAAAGTGAAAACTGGGGAAATCCAATTGAACCTTTTTCTGTGGGGTCTTATACAGTAAGTTTAAAGATTAAAGACTTACAATCAAAGATTAACATCAATAGCTTGGTACTAAATAACTCAGATATTAATTATATTCAGTTAGAACGCTTGGTGTCATTATTTGACCAACTAGACATTAATCAAGACTTAATTTATGCAATAATTGATTGGATTGATTATGACTCTGAAGTCTTTTCATCTTCAGGGGGAGAGGATGATTATTATCTGAGCTTAAATCCAGGATACCGTACAGCAAATAGAGCTATTAATAATTTAGATGAAGTATTATTAATTAAAGGATTTGATAAAACTATACTAAAGAAACTTAAGCCATATCTATCTGCTATTCCAAGAGAATATGATACAAATATAAATACTATAAATATCAATACAATATCTGCTTTACATCCAATGATTGGTCTTATTAATGCAGAGAAGATCATAAGATATAGAAATGAAAAGCCCTTTGAGAGCGTAAAAGATTTTTCTTATTACTGTAAATATAATTTAAGACTTTCCGACTCTACAATTAATGAAATAACAAATATGATTACTACAAAAAGTGAAAATTTTTTAATTGAAGGAAAAATTTCAATGTCTGATCATAACTTAATCTTTTCAACAATTATTAATCATGACCTTGATGGTTCTCGATTTCTAAAGCACAATAGGGTTATTCAGAAAATAAAAATAATGTAATGAATAATATAATTTTTATAAATTCAGACCTAGAAAAATGTCAATTCATTAATTCTGAATATAATATTACTGATAACTTGGATTCATTAATTGAGCAAAGTGATAATCAATCAAACTTGATTTTTGTTCTATCAAAACAATGTTGTTTTTCAGATTATCTTGAAGTTCCTAAAAAAAATAAGTCATTATTTAAAAAGAATGCTAAAAAAATAATAAAGCAAGACCTTGAACAATCATCTGATGATTTAATAATTATTAATTCTGAGCATAAAGGTAGGTTGCCCTTCACCGTAATCAATAAGAGTTTGATTATCGCATTATCTAAAATTTTAGAAAAGCATAAATTACAAAATATGCCAATATACTTTGAAACGACACTATTAAAGTCAGATCAAAATGAGTGGAAATTCTTGATTAAAGAAAACAATGAAATTAATATTTATTTTAATGGAAATATATTTTCATCGAATTCTGAAAACCTTAGCGAAGATATTAATGTTCTTTTTAATCAGAATGACAAACCCAACTTACTAAGTTTTTACTCACTTAAAGAAGAAAATTTAAATCAAGATAACTTGAGATCTTTTCAATCTCAGAACGATGCTCAAATTAAGTATGAAAGTATCGCAAATGACCAATCATTAATCGATATAAATAATGCTATTTATCTAAAACAATTATTAAAAGCTGCAGACAATGACTCATCGAATTGGACCCAAAACTGGAAAACAATTAACTTAGCAATTATTTCCATAATATTTTCATTATCAAGTTTAAATTATTTTCAAAACTCAACCCAAAATTCTGAACAGCTTGAAATGAGAATTAATAATCTGTTTGAATTTATTTCACATGATGAAAATGCTTATGAAAAATCTGATCTTTCAAACATAGTATACAGTATTAAAAATACTAAAAATTTACCAAATATTAACCATATCAATACACTAAATTATCTAGGAGAAGTATTTGGAATATCAGGCATAGAACTTAATCAACTCAATATAAAGAAGGATGATACAGTGTATCTTAAACTTTATAGTACGAAAAGTTCATCGATATCACGTATGAATGATATGCTTCAAAATAATAATTATTTTTTATCCAAAGTAAGATCGATTGAAAATATATCTGATCAGAAAACTCAGATGGAAATTGATTTGACATTAAAGGAAATGAAATAATTATGATGAATGAACTTAAAACACAGTGGGCACAGTCATCAATTTTAATTAAAATCGTAAATACAATATCATTATTATTACTATTTTTGTCACTTATATCCTTTCCGCTTGGTTCAACAATAAATAAAAATGATAATCTTGAAAATGAGCTGAATGTGTTACAAAAACAATTAAATATAATTGAAGAATTTGACCGTATATTTCCAGGAAAATGGAGACACTTTTTAAACCTTCAAATCAATACATCTGATTTACAGTCTGACTTAACAGAATTAGGACTATCAAATTTCAAAATCAAATATGAAAACAAAATATTTAATTTAAATGGCCAGATAGCTTCCATAAAAAAATTAACTAGCTTTATCTCTTATATATATAATTCTCGCGGATTAATTATCGATAAATTACATATTGACGTCATTAGTGAGGATCTTATCAGTATAGATCTAGATCTTATCTACTAAGAGCGCTTATAAGAATCAAAAAAATGAAGTATCTTAATCGTAATAACCAGATATTGTTTTGGTATTAGTGCTTTTTTCAATTGATTTATTATCTTTGAGAGATCCAAAAAAATAATCACCAATCATATTTGTAATTCCCCAATTATAATTTTCGTTATGAAAATGATGGCTCATATGAGCGTCTCTTAATTTTTTACCAATTCTAAATAGAGGTTTATACCCTTTTGAGTGATGGGCTAAATGAATCCATTCATACCACAAGTGATATAATAAGTGACCTGTAAATGGCACCATTGCAGATGAAAAGTCCCAAAAGATAAGCGCGTATAGCAAATAAACTTGACCGTAGGCATAGATTAAATATCTCCATGGTGCAAACTGAAGTTTGATATTGTCTGGATCTCTGTGATGACCATGGTGAAGAACAATTTGATACCTTCGATACCAGCCTTCTTTTTTAGTCAATTCAGCATGCAATTGATATTTATGAACATACCATTCATAAAATGGCGCAAGAAGAATAGGTATAAAAAACCATACTAAATGGCTTAAGAGTAAATCATTCACTAAAATGTAATAAAGGCCAAATATAGCCATTATTATAAATCCTATAATTGTAGAATGAGAAAAGTAATTTCTGAATACGCTTAACATACTAATATTATATAGGACGGATTTTCATCCGTCCTATAGCAAATTTAAAAAAAATTACTGTTTTTTATATTTAGCAGCTTCTTCTGAGCCACCAGTAGCAGTACCTTTACTGTATGAGTGTGCACCCATTCCAGCTAATTCTCCATTCTGTACGATTAGATATGGATCTCTAATAGGGGTTCCATCAAAGAAGCATTCTAATATTTCACGAACACCAGCGGCATATCTTGCTTGAGCTGAAAGTGAAGTACCTGAAGTATGTGGAGTCATTCCATGGTTAGGCATTGATCTCCACACATGATCATTAGGTGCTGGCTGAGGAAACCAAACGTCTCCAGCATATCCACTCAATTGACCAGACTCTAATGCTCTTGCAATTGCATCTTTATCACAGATTTTACCACGAGCAGTATTTACAATATATGCGCCTCGTTTCATCTTTCCAATTAAGTCATCATTGAACATATGCTCTGTCTCGGGATGAAGCGGACAGTTAATAGTCACAACATCACAAACTTTTACCATAGACTCAACAGACTCATGGAAAGTTAAGTTAAGTTCTTTCTCAACTTCCTCAGGTAATCTGTGTCTATCAAAATAATGCATATGAACGTCAAAGTGCTTTAGTTTTCTTAGAGCATCTAAACCAATTCTACCGGCTGCAACAGTTCCAACATGCATTCCCTCAAGATCATAAGATCTGTGAACTGCATCAGCAATATTCCATCCACCATCTTTAATAATTTTATATTGATTATGATAATCTCGAACTAGAGAAAGAATCATCATTACAATGTGTTCAGCAACAGATCTTGAATTACAGAATGTAACCTCAACAACATCAACCTTACGATCCATTGCTGCTTGTAAATCCACGTGGTCTGATCCAATACCAGCAGTAATTGCCATTTTTAAATTAGGAGCTGACTCCATTTTTTCTCTTGTAAGATAATATGGAAAAAATGGTTGTGAAATCACAATGTCAGAGTCGACTAACTCTTTATCTGCCTGACATCCATCTCCATCTTTATCAGATGTAACAACAAGTGTATGACCAGCATCTTCTAGAAATTTTCTTAATCCTAATTCTCCTGATACACAGCCTAAAAGTTCACCAGGATTAAAATCTATTGCCTTAGGTGTAGGCAATGTCATTCCATCAGGATATTTTTCTATTTTTGGTAAATCATCCCTAGCATATGATGATGGCATTCCGCTTTTTGGATCATCATATAAAATACATAATATCTTCATTTATTGTCTCCTATTTATATTTATTTACGTTGTGATTTTTTTAATGAATAAAATAATAACGTATAGAAACTATACATTAATTTAGTATATAGCAATCAGAATTAATTCATGAAGGATGGGTCTAAGCGCTCCATTTTTCGCCTAACTGCTGGCCAAACAAGTGCTGCTGCCATTCCTGTAGAGCCCTCTCCTTGCTGACGAGTAGTTTCTATAGCATCATTTGAAGGATCATTTAAATCTAGTTTTCCTGCCATAGCTCTTACTTGATATGTACAGGCTTTTTCTAAAAAATATATATTTGTAAACGCTTCAGCTACATTGTTTCCCATAGCTAAAGTTCCATGATTTCTAAGTATCATTAATTTATTATCACCTAAATCCTGAACCAATCTTTCTTTTTCGTCTTCAAAGAGTGCGACACCTTCGTAGTCATGATACGCTATTTGACTTCTGACTAACATTCCTGTTTGAGATAAGGGCAATAATCCATCTTTCAATGAGGCAATAGCCACGCCATCATTTGAATGTAGATGAACTATGCAGTGAGCATCTTCACGAGCTTCATGAATTGCACTATGAATTGTGAAGCCTGCTGGATTAATAAAATTATTAGTTTCACTTATTATTTTACCCTTGAGATCAACTTTGACTAGATTTGAGGCTGTAATTTCCTCAAATAAAAATCCATATGGATTTATCAAAAAATGATCTTCTGTTCCTGGTACTTTTGCAGAGATATGCGTAAAAATTAAGTCATCCCATCCAAAATACGGAATAGTTCTATAAAAAGCTGCGAGATCAACTCTTGTTTCCCATTCTTCTTTAGATACTGTCGCTTTTACATCTACCATAATTATTTTATTTCTTTCTTTATTATTTCTATCCAACGACCATAGTCATCATTTGCTTTTTCACTTTTACTCGATGGTTCAAAAACACAATCAGTTTTCCATAATTCTTTAAGATCATCAATACTTTTATATATTCCATGTTGTAACCCTGCTAGATATGCTGCTCCCATCACAGTAGTTTCTTGAATAACTGGTCTTTCAACATTTATCTGCAACAGATCTGCAAGGTATTGCATCATCAAATTATTCTGAGACATGCCTCCATCAACACGTATGACAGAATTTAGGTCATCATTAGCCATATCTTTTTGTAAACTCAAATATAGATCTTTTGATTGGAAGCAAACAGATTTTAATGCTGCCATTGCAATATCACTCTTCGAAGTATCTCTAGTTATTCCATGAATTGATCCTCGTATATCCGACCTCCAATATGGAGCTCCAAGTCCAGTGAATGCTGGAACAAAAACAATATCATTTTTAGACTCAGAAGCCAGTGACTCAATCTCACCTGCCTTTTTAAAAAAAGAAAGTTCATCTCTCATCCATTGAACTATTGTCCCTGCATTAAATATACTTCCTTCTAGGGCATACATTTTTTGATCACTTGTTTTAAAGGCGGTCGTAGATAAAAGTTTATTTTGAGATTGATAAACTTCTTTTCCAGTATTCATTAGCATAAAGCACCCTGTTCCATAAGTTGACTTAACCATGCCTTTTTCAATGCAAAGTTGTCCAAACGCAGCTGCCTGCTGATCTCCAGCAACACCAGTTATAGGAATCTCTGAACCAAAAAAATCTTTACTAATTGCTCCAAAATTATCCATTGAATTTTTAACTTCTGGAAGAATTTCTCTAGGAATATTGAATAGTTTTAATAACTCTTCGTCCCAACAATCATCGATTATATTATAAATCATTGTCCTTGATGCATTTGTTACATCTGTAAGATGATATTGCTTATTGGTTAAATTCCAAATTAACCACGTATCGATAGTTCCTATGATTAAATTATTATCCGCTATCAAACTTTTTACCCTATCAACATTTTCCAAAATCCATTTTATTTTTGAAGCAGAAAAATATGGATCAATTAACAAGCCAGTTTTTTTTTGTATCGAGGCTTCAACATTCTTCTCTCTAAGAGACTCACAAATGTCCTCTGTTCTTCGGTCTTGCCAAACTATTGCATTATATGCTGGATCACCTGATTTTTTATCCCATGCAACAATTGTTTCCCTTTGATTTGTGACTCCAGAGGTCATGATATCCTCTGGTTTCACTTTGCTCTCATTAATTACGTATTTAATGCAATCAATAGTTGATGAGAGAATATCGCGAGGATCGTGTTCGACCCATCCATTATTTGGAAAATACTGTTTAAATTCAATATTCTTTTGAGAAACAATATTGCCATCCTCTGAAATCAGTGCGGCTCTTGAACTGGTTGTTCCCTGATCAATGGATAAAATATAGCCATTTTTTGTCATATTTACTGTATTTTAAATTTTATTGTTTCAAATCAGTTCTATTTTAGGGTAAACAATATTTTTTTATAGATATTTAATCATGAAATTTACAAAACCACATTTTATTGCTTCAGTAAGCAGTGAGGCACAAGAACAAAAAAAGTTACTAATTTCAAAATATGGTGATTTTGATGAAAATGATTCTGATATTTTTATTGTATTAGGTGGTGATGGATTCATGCTTCAAGCCATAAAAGATTACATGGATAAAAAAGTTCCATTCTTTGGAATAAATTATGGGAGTATTGGCTTTTTAATGAATGCAGTCTCTACTGATGACTTATTGACACGATTAGAAAAAACTCAATCTGTACAATTATCTCCATTAATTATGACTGCATATGATCAAGATGATAAGTTTCATAATGCTAAAGCAATAAATGAAGTATCACTTTTAAGACAAACGCATCAAGCAGCTAAACTAAAAGTTTTTATAGATGACCAAGTCCGCTTAGATGAATTAATTTGTGATGGAATACTGCTTGCTACTCCCTCAGGTAGCACAGCATATAATCTATCTGCTCACGGTCCAATCTTATCGATCGAGTCAAATGACCTAGCCCTTACTCCAATAAGTGCTTTCCGACCAAGACGTTGGAAAGGAGCAATATTAAATAATAAATCAGTTGTAAAATTAGAAATTCTTGAAAATAGTAAAAGGCCTGTTAGCGCTACTGCAGATAATTTAGAAGTCAGAAATGTGAAATCAATTACGATTCAACAAGATTTATCATCGAAAATAATTCTTCTTTATGACTCAGACCATTCATTTGAAGAACGAATCTTAAATGAACAATTTAAGTATTAACCTGAGAGAAAGATAAATTTCTCTCAGATAAAACTATTCAGTTGGACAGCCTGCCGCTCCAGATAATATATTATCAACAACACAAACTTCTGTGCTTACCAGAGATCCTCCGGTTGGTTCATCACTTGTACCAAAATTAATGATAGTTTCAATTGCTGGAGTTGAAGGCGCTGATGCAGAACTAGCTACACTTAAGCCTTTATCTGTACAAGTTGCCTCACTGACAGTGGATGGTCTTAAATCCATTCTTCTTGCTAAAAGCACATGATCATTAGAACCATCTCCAGTAGTATCCACTTCTACACCATCTTTAATACTGATTTGTGGAAGATAATCACAATTCATTTGGCAACTTGGGTCTTCTTTAGACCAATCGATACCCCAGAGATTTCCACTTCCACCATATTCTAAGCCAAACTTCTTTCCATTATAGGTGCTCGAAGCATTACGATCATTCGACGTTGAATGTTCGTATGTTATATTTAGTGGAGGTGAAAATGAAATTACTGTTCCACTTTTAGAAGGCCACGCGAGGCGCTCTCCATATATATTATTAGAAGTATTCCAAATATATCTAGTAGCAGAATCTAAATTTGCCCAACTATTTACAGTGACATCATATTTTACCATAGTCATATCGAGCCATGTAGTACTGCCCCAATCAGAGTTATCACATTTATCTGAACCCTCGTCAGTCGCACAAATGACTGGATAAAGATCACCTGTGCATGTGCTTGAGCTTGAATTCCATGTTTCACAATGTTTCAGTGTCATATCGCTTACATCAAACATATAATATTTTGGTGTTCCACCATTTGGATCAATAAATGAGTATTTATAAGTTGAACCAGCAGACGCTTTAAAGTCAGAGGCTCCAAAGCCAGCTGTACTCAATGAACCTCCATCCATTGGTTTTGCACATCGATCTCCATAACATTTTAAATAAACATCAGAAGTAAAGCCTGACATACCAGGAGTAACCCTTTTTTGTACGTATGCCTTGAACTCTTTGGCTGAAATATCACTTATATTGAACCACCCACCTATTGCAGTTGAATGAGCACCAAAACAGTAATCCTGGATATCACTATTACCACACCATTCAAGAGCGGCAGAAATATCGTCACCGGCACTGAATGAAGATCCATCATAATGAGTTCCTCCATCACCACCATTGGCGCTTGGGAGCGCTTTTATAGACGTTCCATCTAAATAAATAAATTCTTTTCCTGAAGGTGACCAAAAGTACATTGTTGTGGTCGCGGCAGCTTGATCAACTGCTGGTATAGTTCCAGTATAACTAGTTTCTTCCCTAAGCGAGCCCATAGAGGTGTTAACCGTAAGCGTGTCATCTTTTGAAATTCCAAGAGCAGTTTGAGCAGCATTTGCAGTTACGGTATCACCTGTCGCAAGTTTTTTTAAACTGCTATTAGTAGAACCATCTATGTGGAGTCCCCAGTAATCCCACCAGCCACGATTTCCTACAGAAGCACCGCTTCCGGCAACGCTTGCAACAGTAATGGGTATACCTCCACCCATCGATTTAATAGCTCCTGTAGAGATATCATATAGGTCATATTGATGAACGTATTCACTTGGATTGGAAAGTGTATAACATGATGCAGATCCCCCATCTTCATTTACTAGTCCATGAGATGCATCAAACGAAAGATTATATGTGGTTGGACTAGCAGCTAAACGAACTGTTCCTATACCTGGCATTGTATCACCTATTTGACGCGAAGTTCCAGTTGCTGACTCCAGCTTATGATTACTCAATGTTAGATTGATACTATCCACTACAGATACTGGAGCAGATAAATTATTTCCACTTGAGTCTTGGAGAGTCATTCCATCACCAGTAATATTAGAGTACATTTGTCCTCCAAATTCGTCATACATAGATACAACTGTATTGCCACTATTATCCTCAGATAAACTTAGTTGGCCATAATTAAGATTAGATGCTTTGCATGTCCCGTCTCCAGAGTCCGCCATGCACCAAGAGAAGCTAAATAATCCGTTAGGCTTGGATGTTGTTGGCTCAGCATCCATCTGAACTCTTACAAGGTAAACTGTACTTTCTCCTGCGAGACTATACCAACTCTTACAAATCTGAGGCGATGAATTACTAGCACGGGTACAACTTAGAGTTATATCGGCCATTTTTACCTTTGCCCCATCATCATCAGAGTCGCCAGCTAATTTTTGACATGCGGCTTCATTAACTTGCGCCTTATAATTGGAGTTCGGGAATAAGTCAGCTCTTACTTTCATTACACAAAGGAAGAAATCAATCATCTTTAAATTATCAAGTGAGTTGTGTTCAAACCTTTTTATTTGATCTGCCTTATCAATTGCGTATTGTCCACCGGGTTCAGTGATAGCATATGAGTTAGAATATGCAAAAACTGACATAGCAATAAATAATAAAAATAAAAATTTAAGAATTTTATTATTACTAACTTTTAACATTTTTGTGTTCCTTCTTATCTATTAAATTTATTTGAGGCCATCTCCCATTTCCATTCCAGAGATATTACTTGTACCTTTGCCAACGCATCCAGAAAATGCGAGCGAGATTGTTACTAGGATTATAAAGATTGATTTTTTTATCATAAGCTCTCCCATATCAATATAGCTTATACCTTTTTAAAAAAGCTTACTAGGTGATTTAGGATTAAAAATTATCAGTAAAAAATCATGAAAAATATTGGCCTCACCCGGATTCGAACCGGGACGCCCACAAGGAGCACGAGATTTTAAGTCGTTTGCATGCGATTTTAAAACCAGTCTCTATCTTTAACTGAAATTCAGAAAGATTTATCAAAGTTGTCATATTGTTCTCTTTTTAGAGGTTAACGCCGCATCATAAGTGGACACTTACGGCACTATTTTATGAAGGTTAAAAATTCATCGATAAAAAATCGCAGAATTGGTGGCCTCACCCGGACTCGAACCGGGACGCCCACAAGGAGCACGAGATTTTAAGTCTCGGTTGTCTACCAATTCCAACATGAGGCCATTAAATTAGAGTTTATATCGATTAATTATCTTTGCTACCAGAACTTTTGATGAATGAAATAATTTTATTTTTAGCAAAATCCGTAGCTTCTTTATTATAAACAATACCTCTTCTTATATAAAATTCACTATCAAAAACATGGGTACTATTCTCCATAAGATAATAATCGATGTGTTTTTCTTTTTCATTCAAAGAATCAAATAAATCGATACAATCGTTTGGCTGCGTTGCAAGACCAAATCCATCTTGATCTGCTAGAAATACTATAGAAGGTGTTCTCGTTCTCCATTCAAACTTTTGAGATAAGTTTAATATCCCACAATGAGGATAAAAGGTTATCTTCCCTTTTATTTTTGGAATAGTTTTTTGATCAAAATCTAAAATGTTTGATGGAACAAGCTTATGATTCATTGTCATAAAATCCATCAAAGTATAAGCACCGTGAGACCAACCAGCTAAGAAAAGATTGTCATTATCTATCCAAGGAAATTGTTCTAAATTTGCCAAAACACTATAAACATCACCTGCTCTTTCTTGCCCTTGAAGATCAACTCCAGGACATACAGTTCTAATAGCTGTTCGCCTTGTCATTCCTCTAGGTCCAGTACTATCGACCTGTATTGAGGCAATTCCATTATCACTAAAAAACTTTTGCCAACTGTCCAAATAAGGATAAGGTCCACCACATGCATGAAACATGATTACTGTTGGGAATTTTTTACCCGATGAAGGCTTAACAATTTCAAAATGAGATTTTAGGAAATTGAAATGGTCTGATGAATATACCTGTTCGACATTCAATCGAAAATAACCAGCAAATACTTTTGAGAAATAGTTTCCAAGAATTAAAAAAATCAAAATAGATAGAACTATCAAAAACCATTTCGTAATTTTTAAAATAAATATCATAAGAGCATAATAATAAAAAAAAGGGGCCCTAAGGCCCCTTTTAATTTAGTTATTTTAACTTTGCTTAGCTATCAGATTTTGCAGCTACATAAATAGCCATACCGAAAGCAATTTTGTTAACAAAGTCAGCAAGGTTATAGATAAGGTTAAGTGATGCAGCATCAACTCCTCCTCCAAAATAACCAATTGCATATCCTAATGGATAGATCGCCCAACCAATAGTCACTATCAGACATAGTGCTCTAAAAGCTTGTTGACCTGCTGCGTTTCCACTGCCAGCATTCGCTTGGCTAGCTTCCCCAGCAAAGATCTCATAAAGGATGTACAACCAGCCCGCCATTCCGATTATAAATGCAGGCATTGCGTTCATAATTCCAGCTTCACCTAGATAACCGAAAACCAACATTACTAATGAAGCAACTAGTAGTCTCCAGAATAAAGCAGCTGCAACAGTAGTAACAGCAGCAAGAATTACATAAAATTCAATAATTTGAAGTGGTACTGTAATCAACCAGTCAATGTATCTTAGTACAGTTGGAGAATCACCAGTAGCAATCCAAACACCTCTCATATAGAAATAGTGCCAAGCAGCTACACCAGTAACCAACCCAGCGATTGTCATAGAAGTTTTCCACTTTGCAGCTACATTATCTCTTTCTAGAAAAAAGAATGCAGTCGAAGCGACCATTGCCATTGAAATTAGCCAAAATGATATACCAACGTTATCACTCGTACTAAGCATCAATGGTGCTGCAAAAGCTTTTGTAGTGCCTACAACTAGGAACATCCCGATCGTAGTCATTACTAAGTTTTTTATTTTTAGTAGCATTAATTTAATACTCCCCTTAATTTTTAAAAATTACCGAAAAGATTAGTTTTTTTTGAAAACAAGTAAAGCCCAAAAAAAAATAGAAAAAAATGGAAAATTTAATGAAATCAATGAGTTAAATATTATGTGAATAAAAATATATATAAATATTATACTATTTTACTAATCATGAGTTCCATTTCAGCCTTGCACTCAGAAAGTTTTATCTCATCAGATGATCTCATTACAAGACTAGTTCCATACCTGCTATCCTTAACAAATGGATAGCTTCCTATTTCAACATCTTTAAATTTATTTTGAAGATTAGATAGCTCTTCAGCAATGAAACTTTCAGGCATAAACACATCAATTGATTCAGACTTCATAGGCTTACCTCCAGAAAGATGAATTTTAGCCCCCTCAAGCATGCCTTGCATGATTTTAGGAATTCCAGCCATCACAAAGACATTTTCAATTTTAAATCCAGGAGCCTTACTGACAGGGTTTTCAACTAATTCTGCTCCCTTCGGAATTTTTGTCATCTTCAATCGAGCAGCTGTTAGCTCGGAGTCTTTATAATACTCTTTTAAAATTGCCAATGCTTGAGGGTTGGTCTCTAGATCTACATTGAAAGCCTTAGCTATACTTTCAGAAGTAATATCATCATGTGTCGGACCAATTCCTCCTGTTGTAAAAACGTAATCATATTTTTTTCTTAATAAATTAACAGTATCAACAATTTCGTCTTCTTCATCACGAATAACTCTCACTTCAGATAATTGAATACCTATTTCATTCAACCATGTGGCAAGATATGATAAGTTCTTATCCTGGGTGCGACCAGATAAT
>CACIBF010000016.1 GCA_902584815.1 uncultured Pelagibacteraceae bacterium | reverse complement strand
TTAAATGATCAAAAAAAATCAAAAAGTGGTTTATTTGTAACTGATGATGAGTTTGAAGCTTTTTATGCAGATTTGACAGAGGCATCAGTTTTATATCGATTAACAATTAAAGACATAACAAGGGCAGAAGAAGTTCCTGTTAGACAAAAGTCTGGTGCTGGAGATGACATGATGATGATGGATCCTATGATGGATCCTATGATGGATCCGATGATGGATCCTATGATGGATCCAAATATGGACCCTAATATGATGCCTGCTGATGGCGATATGTTTGCCGTTAGATGTGATGATGGTATGGATATGTTTGCTATGGATATGGGAATGGATATGGGAATGGATATGGGAATGGATATGGGAATGAATATGGGAGAGATGAATTTTGAAGATCCAAATGCTGAAGGTGGGCCAATAGCATATTATAAATTAATGGTTAATTTTGAAATAACTGGCTCTTTTACTAACTACCTTAAGTTTAGAAATGTAATAGCTAATAAAAACAAAATCGTTAATATTGAGTCTGAGAAAATAGATACAGATGAAACACCGGGTCAAATTGTTGCTGCTGCAACAGTATCATTGGTTAAGGCGGCTGATTAATATGAAAAAAAGTTTAATATCTCTAGCATTTATATTAGGTCTTCTTTCTGCAAGTTTTTCTTTTGCTGATGTTGATCCATTCTCAAGAAGTTTCACAAAGCAATCCAGTGGTGATCAAACATCAATGTCTGCATCGCCTGCAGCTGGAGATAATAGTGTACATCCTATGCTTCGTCTAAGCCTTGATCAATATTTTGTTAAAGGAGTTGTTACATCATCAAAAGGATCACTTGCTATTGTTAGTTTCCCAGGAGGTGATGATTATTTTTTATATGTAGGAGATCCAATAGGAAATGATGAACATAGTTTGAAATCAATTTCTATTGATGGTGTGACTTTTGAAAAAGAAGGTGCTGATGAAGTTGAAAAGCAGGTATTTAATCCTGTTCAAACTATAACTGGATCGGATATGCAATAGATATGAATACTATTCAAATATTTATGAGAAAGTTTAGTATTGTCGCTGCAATCCTAGCGCCTTTATTACTTTTATCTTGTGCTGAATACATGATGTTGGATAGTGAAGTTAAAGAAGATTTCAAACCAACTGAATTTGCAAATGAAAACCAACCAGTTATTGAAGAGAGTGTAAAACTTGGCCCGAGACCAAATACAAAAACGGACACAGCATTAAGACCTGATAGAAGAATCTTTATCGATGAAAGTATAATGACTGATTATACAAAAATTATTGATAAAAATTTCTCTCAGACATTTCCAATTTCAGTAAATTTTGAAAATGTCGAAATCAGAGAGGTAATGCAAACATTCTCTATTATTACAGGTAAGAACATACTTGTTGGGGATGAAGTTAAAGGAAATGTAAAAGCAAGAATTGTAAATGAAGATTGGGATGACGTCCTAGAAGCGATTCTAGAAATTAAAAATATCGCTTTAACATTAAACCCAAAAACAAATATTGTTCGTATACATTCAAAAGATGTTTTAACTGCTCAAGAAGCATATAATTTAAAACGTAAGGCTGAAATTAGAAAAGCAATGGATTTAAATAAATCTATTGCACCTGTGAGATCTGAAATATTTAAATTGTTCTATAGTAATCCAACAGTAGTCAAAGCTCAGATTGAAGATATTCTGAAAAACATGGATTCCACTGCCTCAGCAGGCGAAGGAGATGAAGGAGAATCTTCAGGAGGTACTGCAGATCGAGTTAAAATGACAGTTGATGCAAGACTAGGCTCTCTGATTGTTCTTGGTGGAGCCGAAGACCTTAATTTCATAGAAAAACTCATTAATCAAATTGATGTACCTACCCAACAAATCTTGATTGAAGCATTTGTTGTTGAAGTAGGCTCTGACTTTGACAAAGCTTTTGGTACTCGAATTGGTCAATCAATGAATAATGTAACTGGTGATAGTTCAAAATCACTTTCTTTAGGAACACCTTTCTATGATGAAGAAACGAAACTATGGACTGTACCATTGCAAGATGGAGGCTTGTCTAATAATCCAATAAGCGCAATGACAGGCTCTCTTGGCATGTTATTAAGATCTAACAATATTGATCTATTAGTAGAACTCCAAGCTCTTGAAACTCTTGGCTTAAGTAAAATTGTATCAAATCCAAAAATTTTCACACTTGATAATGAAACTGCAACAATTACTCAAGGAATGGAAATTCCTTTCACTACAACAGAAGATGGGGAAACTAAAACGGAATTTAAAGATGCAGATCTTAAACTTGAGGTAACACCTAGTATTGTTGGAGATGGAAATATAATCTTAAATATAGATATTAATAAAGATAATGCTGATACTTCGCAGGCTAATCCACCTATTTCAAGCACCAAAGTTACAACAAGACTGCTGGTTGAAGATCAAACAATTGTAATGATTGGTGGAATTTATGAGCAAACGTCAACAAAAGGTTCATCAAAGACACCTATCCTGAGTGACATTCCTGTATTTGGCAACTTATTTAAGAGTGTCACAAAAGATGATAAGCTTGATCGATTATTAATATTCATTGCACCTAGAATTTTATAAATGGCTGATATAATTTCAAATGATGCTGTAAGAGAAATCATTACTATTGCTTCGCAACAAGGAATTTTATCTCAAAAAGATGTAGATAATACCATAGCTCATAGCAATGAGACTGGTAAACCTATGTCTGCCATTCTTTTTGAGAGAAATCTGATGGATGAGCAGTCGCTTGCGAGCTTTATTGCTTCAAGTTACGGATTGCAATTAACTGAAATTGATCCAGAAGGAATAAATGAGGAGGCTGTAAAAAAACTAACTCCTGAATACATGGAAAGTAATATGATATTTCCATTTCAGGTAATCGGCTCGACACTCTCTATTGCAATTTGTGATCAGACAAAACTTTCTTATGAAAAGAATTTGAAAGTGATGACTGGCATGAATATTGACATGATACTGGTAACTCAATCCAATCTACAAAAATTATTTGAAAAAGCTGGAATGGCCACTGATGCAGGTGGTGAAGTTGTTGCTCTTGGATCTCTTAGAAAACAAAAAGAAGAAGTAGCTCCTGAAGTTGAAATTACAGAAAGAGATCGAACTGAGGCAGAGCAGTTTGTTACATCTATTTTGCTTGATGCATATAAAAGAAATGTCAGTGATATGCATATCGAGTCTTTTAGAACAAAAAAGCAATTAAGATTCAGAATTGATGGGGTTTTACAAGTTCAGGATCAGTATTCAGACGAAATTAATCAAAGATATTTAGCAACTGTATCTATTTTAAAACTTTTGTCTGGTGCACGAATTGAGGAAAAAAGAATGCCTCAGGATGGAGCAATTGCTTTCTCACATAATAAAATTGAGTTTGATCTTAGGGTATCGTTTTTACCAGTCCAAGGAGGACAAGAGAGAGTCGTTATGAGACTTTTAAGAAAAGATTCGATCAAATTAGACCTTGCAGATATGGGATTCAAACCAGATGAGTTAGAAAAAATTAATGACGCTATCTATGCAACCCAAGGACTTGTTCTTGTAACTGGCCCAACTGGTAGTGGTAAAACAACAACGCTGTATTCAATTTTAAGTGAATTAAATGATCCAAAAAGAAATATTCTTACAGCGGAAGATCCAATAGAGTATGAGCTTGAAGGCATTGGACAATCACAAATGAAAAGTGAAATTAATTATACCTTTGCTAAAGCACTTAGAACATTTCTCAGACAAGACCCTGAAGTAATACTGGTTGGAGAGATTAGGGATCAGGAAACTGGAAATATTGCAGTTGAGGCTGCATTAACTGGCCACTTAGTTTGCAGTACTCTGCATACTAATAGTTCAGTAGAAACAATCACTCGTTTGGTAAATATGGGAATCCCCAACTATCTTATATCTTCGTCGGTATCATTGGTTATCGGTCAAAGATTGGCAAGAAAAGTATGTCAAGAATGTAAAGTAGAAGATAAAAATGCTTCGCCAAAACTACTTAAACAAATGAAACTACCTTCAGATTTAAAATGCTTTGTTGGTAAAGGTTGTAAGGCTTGCAATAATTCTGGCTATAAAGGAAGACAAGGTATTTATGAAATACTTAAAGTTACTGAGGAATTACAAGATGGAATTTTAAAGAATTTAACAATACCTGAAATGGAAAAAGTTGCTAAAAAAGAAGGATTTCAATCAATGCAAGAAGTTGGCGCTGGATATATAAACGATGGAGTCTTATCGTTAGAAGAATACCAAAGAACATTATTTATTTCATAAAATTATGCCTGCTTACGATTATAAGGGAATTATTGGAGAAAAAAATACTTACACTGACGGTGTAATTGAAGCCATAAATGAAGATGAAGCAGCTTTTAGATTAAGAGAACAAAAGATAATTATTATTTCTTTGACTAAATCAAAGAAAAAGTCAGCTAATGATAAAACAAAAAAGAAGAAAGATAACGACGGTGAAAGTCTCTTATCAAAAATACCATTTATCGGTGGGGGATCAGTCAAGCCTCAAGAAGTAATGCTTTTCTCAAAAAAGATTGCAACAATGATAAGGGCTGGACTACCAATTATTGACTCATTAGAAATGACTGAAAATCAGGTTGTCGACAAAAAAATGAAGAAAATTATTAGCGGAATTGTTCAAGATCTTAGAGGAGGTTTTGAACTTTCACAATGCTTTGCAAAACATCCAAAGGTTTTTGATAATATTTATATTAATATGATTAAAGCTGGTGAGGCCTCAGGTAAGCTTGATATCTTTTTTGATAAGCTTGTTGAGATCTTAGAAAAAAGGCAGAAATTAAAATCTCAAATTAAAAGTGCGCTGATGTATCCTGTAATAATTATGTGTATTGCCCTACTCATAACAGTGTTCCTGCTTTGGAAAGTTGTTCCTGTTTTTGAGGAAATGTATGGTGGTATGGGCGTTGAATTACCAGGTCCTACTAAAGCAATAATTGCAGCCAGTGAGTTTATTCAGGGATGGGGAGGCTTAATATCTTTACTTTCAATCATTGGGTTCGTGATGATATTTAGATTTATGATGGGCGCTTCAGCAGGATTTAAAAAATCTGTCGATGGAATGTCTCTTAAACTTCCGATATTTGGTCCAGTTCTAGCACAGTCAACAATCTCTCGTATTGCATTAATTAAAGCTAATTTATTTGCAGCAGGTGTGGATGTATTGGAGATTTTGGATATTGCGACTTCGTCAACATCTAATACGTTGTATATTGAAGCATTAGAAAGAGTAAAACGAGGAGTTTTTTCTGGAGAAGACATGTCAAAATTATGCGCTAATGAGAAAATGTTTCCAGATACTTATTCTCAATTAATAGCAGTTGGAGAACGAACTGGTAATCTAGAAGAAATGTTTACGTCAATTGCTAATTACTATGAAGAAGAATTTGATAATGTTGTTGGAAATATTTCTACAATGATAGAACCATTATCAATGGTTATAATAGGCGGAATTGTAGGCGTGCTACTGATTGCAATGTATCTTCCTATATTTAATGCTGGTTCAGCTATTGGCTAATTTTAGCGAACTTCGGTACTTTGGTTTTTTTGACTCTTTTTCAATTACAAAAGAATACTGTTTAATAAAAGACTCACCGATTGGATGAGGTGGTAATTTATTAAAATTCTGCAACTCTATATTTTTTAAAATCTGAGTAGGAATATTAGTATTTTGTGCAATGACTTTAAGGTCAAGTGATATACTTTTTCGAAGAGCAGTAAGTTCTTCAATTTTTTTTGACAAATCAGTCTTATCTTGCATCATAATAAAAATTATTTCCGTTAGTATGCGAGCACGTTAGTGCTCGCATTGGGCTTAGATGATTGTTACATATCCACAGAATAATGAAATATATTTTTTACCCAAATTGAGTTTTTTAATTTACAAATTACCCAAAATAGGTTTTATTATGGAAATATGATAAGAAACAAAGACATAGCAGGTATAGAAAAAAAGTTATATAGTTTGCCGCGAGATAAAGTTCATAAATTACTATTGCTTCATTTATCAGGATTTAGTGACTTTTTTTTAAATATTGCCAGTTACGGAGATGAAGTTGAAAAAACTTTAGGAGCTCGAGTTGGTGCTAAAACATTGGCACCACTAAGCTTTATAATTTTGAATACTATAATCTATACTTATTTTAATAAGAATGCACCCTATCATAAAGATATTCTCAAATTAAATTTACCTATAAATGAGTTTATAAATCATCCATTACTTAAATTTGAATTTACAAATAACTCTCAAAGATTTTCCAAAAATACGATTGAATGCATCGCGTATAATACCAATTATCCAAAAGAAACGGTGAGGCGACAATTAAAACCATGGCTTAAAATCGACGCAGTTTTAAAAAATAAAAAAATGGGTTATTACGCTCCATTTGAAATTATATTTGAAACTGACTTATTTAAGAAAACCCATTACTGGATTGCTGAAAAGATGGGTAAAAACTGGTCAGACTTATTAACTAGTTTACACGACTTGAACTTCCTTGGTAAATCGTACTCAATAAATACTAAAAAACTCAAAGATAGAGATAAAAAAAACTATTTCAAAATCTGGGTGATGCTACATTGGTATTGGTCTCTATGTTTTAGATATATTGATAAATCACCATTAAACTATAACGAATGCTGTGTTCTTTCTTCATCTCTGTTTTTTAATAAGGAGTTTAAAAATAAAATGTCTTCTAAAAATATAAATTTTTATTATGAAGGAGTGATAAAACCTGTAAATCTTAATTCAATTGCAGAATCATCTCTTATCCCAAGAGAAAGCGTTAGAAGAATAGTTAACTCATTGATAAGTAAAAATATACTCAGAAAAGATAAAAATAAGATTTATGTAACTGAATTTGTTACTAATCCAAAGTTTTTAGTAACAAGTAATGATGATACACTTAGAAATATGCTTCATGATACATTAATAATTATTGTTAATATGTTTAATCCAGACTGATCATGAAATTATCTTTAATCTTCCTCTCTATTAAAAATGTTCCAAAAACAAATTGGAGTTCGGATACACCTCTTAATTTTAAACCTAAACTAAAAACATTTATCTTACTTTGCTTAGGACTAAGTCTATTTGGTTTTGGAGAGTCACTTTTAATACACTCTACAATTGGTGTAAGTCCATGGACAGTATTAGCGGAAGGAATTTCACTAAAATTACATTGGAGCGTTGGGTTTGCCACTTTTATTGTTAGTATGATGGTTCTCTCTTCATGGATATTTTTAAAACAAAAGCCTGGATTAGGAACATTGCTAAATATCATTATTATTGCTGGAACGATTGATTTATCTCTATTTTTATTTGATTTTTCAACTAATAACTTGCTGCTAAATGTTCTTACTGGAATTTTGGGAGTCTTATTTGTTGGGCTTGGCAGTGGTATTTATTTAATTGCAAACTTAGGACCTGGTCCGCGAGACGGTCTTATGACTGGCTTACAGCGTATTACAAAATTTCCGATTGCCTGGGTCAGAGCCTCAATTGAGATATCTGTTGTAATCCTTGGATGGATACTTGGTGGAACCGTAGGAATAGGAACACTTATTTTTGCCTTTGGTATTGGACCAGCTGTCGCGGTAGGTCTTTATTTAATTAACGAAATATCATTGAAGCCTGAAAAATAAATATGGAGCCTATTAATGACACAAATTGTGAATGGCTTGATGGGATTAAAAAACGAAATCAAGCTGAAAGAATAAAGTGATACTTAATTTTTAATATTATATCCTTTTTTAATAACTACGGTAACTCCAGCAATGCATACTATTAAAAAGACTACAAGTGAGGTGACACTAATCCATATATTGAAATCTGAAATACCATAAAACGACCATCTCATTCCATTAATCAAATAAACAACTGGGTTAAAATAACTAATTTTTTGCCAAAATTCAGGCAGCATATCAATTGAGTAAAGACTACCACCAAGAAAAACTAAAGGTGTAATAATAATTAATGGAACAACCTGTAATTGCTCAAAATTTTCACTCATAATTCCAATTAAGAATCCAAATAGACTAAATGTTAAACAAGTCAAAATTAATAAAAATGCCATTAATAAAGGATATTGAACATGCATTTCTACAAAAAAGCTCGCAGTAATAAGTATTATTATTCCAACTATAAGAGACTTTGAGGCGCTAGCACCTACGAAACCAATTATAATTTCAAGTGATGAAATGGGAGCAGCCAAGACCTCATATATTGAACCTGTAAATTTAGGAAAAAAGATTCCAAATGCTGAATTTGAAATACTCTGAGTTAGAAGTGTCAGCATAAGTAATCCTGGAACAATAAATGAACCATAGGTAACACCATCAATTTGAGGGATCATCCCACCAATCACAGATCCAAACACAATAAAATATAATGAAGTTGAAATAACTGGTGATAAGATGCTTTGGAATAGTGTTCTTCGCATCCTATCCATCTCATGAAGATATATGGCTCTTATTGCATAAAAATTCATTTTTCATCTTTCTGAACAAGTTCAACAAAAATATTTTCTAATGAACTTTGTTCTGTCTTAATATCTTTTAGTCTAAGGCCAGTTTCTTTTACGTCTTGTAATAATGAAGTTATTCCAGTTTGTGTACTTTGAGTATCATATGAATAAGATACAGAAAGTCCTTCATTATTTAATTCTAGATTATACTTATCAAGCGATGTAGGAATTGAATTAATTTTTTCGTGAAAATCAATTGTCATTTTCTTTTTTCCCATACTTTTGATTAACTCAGCTGTATCGTTAACTACAATCATTTCACCATTATTAATGACTCCTACTCGATCAGCAATAGCTTCTGCTTCCTCTATGTAATGAGTAGTGAGTATAATTGTTACACCCGTTGCTCTCAAAGATTCAACAACCATCCACATATCCTGTCTTAATTCAACATCAACACCTGCTGTGGGCTCATCTAAAAATAGAATAGAGGGTTCATGAGAAAGAGCTTTTGCAATAAGAACTCTTCTTTTCATACCACCAGATAGCTCGTTTATACGTGAGTCTTTTTTATCCCAAAGACTTAGTTCCTTTAATATTTTTTCAATGTGCTTATGATTTGGTGCTTTTCCATAAAGACCCCTTGTATAACAAACATTGCTATATACATTTTCAAATTGTTCGAGAGTTAGCTCTTGAGGAACTAATCCAATTTGAGATCTAGTTAATCGATAGTCATCAATAATGTCACTACCATTTACTAAAACAGTTCCATCTGTCGGTGTAACAATTCCACAAATAATGCTTATTAATGTCGTTTTACCTGCACCATTTGGACCTAGTAATGCAAAGATTTCTCCCTTATTAATATCTAAATCAATATTATTTAGAGCTTTAAAATCATTTAAATATACTTTTGATAAGTTTTTTATTGATATAAGAGAACTCATTGTGGTTCTTATATCAATATTTTTAAAATTGTCTCTAAAAGTCTGATCTAATCAGGTTTTTTTTCTGTAAGTATTAATAAAACTTTACTATCAGAATTTATTTCACAACTATTATTTTTGATGCATTTAAGTAAACCAGCATATCCTGCTCCACCTGACTCTGAGGTCTTTAGTCCATTTTCCTCAAGTTCTGTCAAACAATCAGTTGCCTCATCATCAGTTATAGTCATAAAATAATTAGACGTTTGTGCTAATGATGATAGAGCCCCTAGTGAAGCAACCTTACAATCTAACCTTCCCATATTTGAAACTTCACCAGGTGATTCAACTGGCTTACCTGCTTCAATAGAGGCTTGGAGAACTCTGCCCTCAGTAGGTTCGACTATGACTATTTTAGGTTCATTTCCATAATATTTACGAGCGCACGCAGCGACAGATGCTGGATAACCACCTATTCCTCCCTGAAGAAAAATATGTGTTGGAATTTCAGGACATTGTTCAAAAGCCTCTGATGCCATGACCAAATATCCTGCCATTACATCTATTCCAGCTGAATACCCTTTCCACGTCGAATCAGATAAAAGAGTCCAATCATTTTCTTTAGATGCTTTTTCAGCAGCCGCCATACTCGCTTCATAATTTTTACCTTCTATAACTACTTCTGCTCCAAAAGTTCGTATATAATCTGCAAAGTTTGAAGGGACAGTTTTTGATAGATAAATAATTGCCTTAGCGCCAAATTGTTGAGCGCCAAAAGCTAGAGAAATTCCATGGTTGCCAGCACTAGCGGTTATAAATGTTCTACCTTTCAAAGATGATTTTAGATCCTCATCATTAAAATCAAAACCAATTTTGTCCACCGCCTCATGAGCCATAACATATGAAGCACCAATTGCCTTAAAACTTCCTATCCCAAGGCGATTCCGTTCATCTTTAAACCAGAGAGATTTAACTCCTATTTTTTTAGCAAGTTCAGAGTCAACTAAAGGTGATACTTCTGGCTTAAGACAAGCTTTTACAACTTTACGAACAGTGTCAACATCAGTTCGTACAATCATATTTTTATCTTTTAATATTGGATCATCTGGAAAACCATTTCCAAAATAAGAATTTTTTACAAATGTATTCATGCTTTACCTTTTTTTAAACTATTTCAATTTAATGAGCAATTACAATATTTTGTATCCAAAGTCTCTCACAAACTATCCGTTAAGAGACTTTAGATATTTTTGATTAAATTTTATTTGGATGTTTAACAGTAATGTGTTTTAGAACTTTTCCTTTGTTAGGTCCTTCTTTAACTGTATATCCAGATGTACCATTGCCATTCGTATTAACAGAATTAATAAGGACATGATTCATCATCCTTTCACGCTTTTGCTTGGCTTGGCTTTGGCTAAAACGCGACAGGACTGCATGCATTCTTTGCATCATACAACTCCCCCTTAATTAGTTGTTTTAACCTACTTTTAACCGATGTAGATCGGCCACTTTTTAACCATGTGAAATGGTATAAAAATTATACATAATTCGTTTTATTTTAACAACAATGTCAGATTTAAATTTATTGAATTAAATCAATAAGATATATAATCTAAATTATATGTCATTTAACTTTAAATTAATCAAACCTAATTTCTTCAAAGCAAATCTTGGCCTAATTGTTTTAAAATCAGATGAAACAATAGAGCATGAGTTTCGATCAATTCTAGATCCTGAAGTATCCTTACTGCATTCACGAATACCATGTCATCTCCAAGTAACACCGGAAACATTATCAAAAATGGAAATTGATATCCCTACTGCAGCTGAGCTTTTACCATCATCAGTAAATTATAATGTAATTGGATATGCGTGCACCTCTGCATCTACTATTATTGGGACAAAAAAAGTTCAGTCACTGATTCAATCTAAACATTCAAATACCAATGTAACAGATCCAATTGACTCTGTTAAAAAAGCTTTAAAAAAACTTAATTGTAAAAAAATTTCATTTGTTTCACCTTATTCATCAATAGTAACTGATGTTTTAAAAAATTATATGGAGGCTCAAGGATTTAAAATAACAAATCTAATATGCTTTGAGGAAGATAATGATTCAGTCGTTGCTAGAATTTCTGAGGAAGATACGTTACGCGCAATTATTGAAATTAATAATTCTGAAAGTGAAGCTATTTTTGCATCTTGTACAAATTTAAAAACATTTAATATTATTAATGAAGCAGAGAGTATAATTAAAAAGCCAGTTATTTCTTCTAACTTGGCATTAGCTTGGAATATGCTAGATATTTCTGGCATAAAAATTACCAATGCTCCAGGAGCTTTGTTTAATTAGTTATTATTATGGATTGGGTCATAGTATTAAGAAGTCCACTATTAACAAATTTCTTTCAATATATTACATGGCTAGGTTACAGCGATTTTTTATTCCTTTTTATTCCATTTTGCTATTGGTTTTGTGATAGAAAAGTGTACGGAGTTTTACCACAATTTGTCTTTATAAGTGCTTTGATCAACTCTTTTGCTAAATCTTTTTTTGAAGACCCTCGACCAGATAATGCTTTAAACATTGACCCTTGGCTTGATACTATCAATCCATCTTTTGGTTTTCCAAGTGGTCACGCTCAATTAGCGGTTGTTATCTGGGGGTTTATTTTTCTAAAAAGTAACAATATTTCAATCAAAACCATTGCTATGTTTCTCTTAGTTTCAATTTCATTAAGTAGAATATATTTAGGTGTTCACGATGTGACTGACGTCATAGGAGGTCTTATCCTAGGTGGTATTTCATTAATATTCTTAGAATTAATACTAAAAGGTAAGATTTATTTCTTAAATAAAGTAGAATTAAAATATCAAGGAATATTATATCTATCTTTATTAATGATTTTCTTGATTATTTGGCCTAACGAAGACACTTCTGTATTAATTGGATTAGGATTATTGATTATTGGTTTTTGGCTTGGCCAATATATAGATCAAAATTATTTCGAATTTTCTAATTCATTTAATTTTTTATTTAAATTTTCATCATCAATAATTGCATTAATAGGCTTTATCGCTTTCGATCAAATGACTGAGAAGTTTTTAACTTTCTTTAGTACTAGTCATTTGATTGAAATAATAATCTCATCTTTTATTCTTGGGATATATATTTCGTTTATAAGTTTATTTATTTTAAAATATCTAAAACTTCAAAAAACAAATAATTAATTATTCATCTTCTTGTTGTAATTTATACACCCAATGTTACGCGTATAAGTCCACCCATAAATATAATATATTATTGCTGAGAGTTAATTTGCTGTGTTTCAACTTTTATCTTAAGCTTTTCTGTTGAAGTTCCGAAGATTATTCCTTTAACAGGTGCAGCATAGTTTGCATCTAATCCTGAGGAAACTCGAATATATCTTTCATCTGGCGAACACCTATTTGTAGGATCAAAGCCAACCCAACCAAGATTTTGAAAATAAAGCTCTGCCCATGCATGGGTCGATTGAAACTCAGAACTATTCATATTGTTATGCATATAACCATTAATATATCTTGCAGGTATACCTAAAAATCTTGCTGCAGAAATCATTATATGGGCTTGGTCTTGGCATACTCCTTTTTTTTGCTTAAGTGCCTCTGCAGCAGTTGTAAAAGTATTTGTTGCATAAGGAATATACTGAACTAAATTTGCAATATTTGAGAGTAATTCGTGACCTGTTTCAATCTTATCATCACTTTTAGTCTGACTTGAAAGAGCTAAATCTTTTATTTCTGTATCAGGCTCTGTCAAATTCGTATTTCTCAAATATGAATAAGGATTTGTTTTGTCAATTTCACTTGAATATATTCCATTAGTATCGAAAGTCTCTACTTCTCCAGAGACTAAAAATTCAATATTTGAAATATCATCATAATTTGAATAGGTATTAATAATATTTCCTGCAGAGTCTTTATAAGTTAATCCATTTATACCAATACTTCTTTGAACATCCCAAGATATTATTTTTAATCCATTATAGTTAGAAGGGGTAAGTCTTGTCGATTGAACCACACCAGAAATTTGTTCTGCATATTCATATTTTGTTTTATGTTTGACAGATAAAAACATAGTATTTTAAAAAAATTGCTTTTGTATATTTTGATCTAAATTATTAATATTCATGATAAAATCTCCAACATATTCATGAAGACCCTTATCAATTATTGACTGAATAGTATTACCCTGAACAGATTCATGAACATTTTTAAGACCATTATAAATATCAGAAACTTTTTCAGAGCTACATTTCAATCCATTAAGATGTGAAACAATTTTGTTAACACAAAAACTTAATGATCTTGAGCAATCATTGTTTAGAATGAAAAAATCAGCAATTTTTGAAGAAGTGATATCTCCATCATATGCCCAGCGAAATGCTCTAAAGGAAGATAGGGATCTTAATAAGACACTCCATTGTAAATTATCAAGATTGCCTCCAACATGAGTTGATGATGGAAGTAGAACATAATATTTCACATCTAGCAGTCTAGCCGAATTATCTGCTCTTTCTATAAATGAACCTAAGAATAAAAAATGATACCCATCATTTCTGAGTAAAGAACTTACGGCACCACGAAACATATTTACATTCTGAATTGTCCATTCAGTAAACCTCGGTATATCTGAAAGCGAATAATCTTCTTTTTTAAACTCTAATATTTCTCGGTATGTTTGATTTATAGCTAGCCATGCTTCACGCGTAAAAGATGTCCTAACTACAAGCGCATTATTTCTTGCATTTAATACACAATTAAATACTGATGAAGGATTATCTTTATCAAAAAATAGATAGTCCTGAACTTTACTTTGTTCAATCTTATCATACTTTGAAAGATAGCCTGACTTTACACCCGCGGCAGATAAGACAGATTCCCACTCACTATGAAAGCCTTTCATACTGGGAAAAAGTGACATTCGATATCCAACATCCAAAAGTCGAGCCATTGATTCGGCCCTTTCTAAATATCGGCTAATCCAGTATAGATTTTCAGCTGTTCTACTTAACATCAAATCAATCCGCCAAAACCCATGTATCCTTAACTCCTCCACCCTGAGATGAATTTACAATATAAGAGCCTTTCTCAAGTGCAACTCTTGTTAGTCCACCTGGGCAAAGCTGAGCATCCTTCCCAATCAGACAAAAAGGCCTCAAGTCGACACGTCGTCCCTCAACCTGATCATCCACAAATGTTGGTGCAGATGATAGATCTAATGTAGGTTGTGCAATATATCCTCTTGGATTACTTTTTATCTTATTAAAAAATAATTCAATTTCACTTTTGGATGATTTAGGTCCAATTAACATTCCATACCCTCCAGAGCCGTCAACCTCTTTTACAACTAATTTAGAAAGATTTTCTAAAACGTATTTTAGATCACTGGCATTTTCACATCTCCAAGTTTCAACATTATCTAAAATTGGCTCTTGACTTAAATAAAATCTTATCATTTCTGGAACATATACATATATCGCCTTATCATCAGCAATACCACTGCCAGGGGCTGACAAGATTGTAACACCTCCAGTTCTATAAACACTCATAATCCCTGGTATACCAATTAATGATTCTGGATTAAAAGAGAGTGGATCAAGAAAATTATCATCTATTCTTCTATAGACAATATCAACGCGTTTAGGACCACTCACAGTTTTCATATATAAGAATTCACCATCAACAAATAAGTCCTCAGCTTGTACCATTTCAATACCCATCTGATCAGATAAGAAGCTATGTTCATAATATGCGCTGTTCATTGGTCCAGGAGTTAATAATACAACAGTGGGTTCTGGATTTTCACATTTTGGGGGAGCTAGACTCATAAAAGTCTGCAGTAAACGAGTGGGGTAATCATCTATTGGAGATACACGATTAGCTTTGAATAAATCTGGAAACATACGCATCATTATTTCTCTATTCTCTAACATATATGAAACTCCAGATGGTGTTCTACAGTTATCTTCAAGAACATAGAATTCATCAGCACCTGTTCTAACTAAATCAACTCCTATTATTGGACTATAAATATTTCTCGGAGGATTGAAATTTGACATCGCTAATTCAAATGAAGGTTTTTTGTAAATAATTTCCTCTGGTATTATTCCAGCCTTTACTATTTCAGCTTTATTATAAATATCAGATAGAAATGCGTTAAGTGCTACAGATCTTTGCACAACACCTTTTTCAATTTTAGACCACTCCTTATTTGTAAAAACTCTTGGTATAAGATCAAATGGTATAATCCTCTCTTTTGCATTTTCATTGCCTATCGAAAATGTAATTCCGATATCTTTAAATTTGTTCTCTACTTCTAAATTTTTCTTTAACAAATGTGATTTAGGCATGTTGATGACCCATGAGCTTACATTAGAGTAGTGATCTCTTACCTCTGATCCTAAATACATTTCATCAAACATAATTAGAGTTTAAGCAAAAAGATATTCATGATATTTAAGATTTTAAGGTCAATTTGGCAAAAGGAAGGTTGCCAATTTAGCAGATAAATAGAGGATTACTTTTTATTGAAATGAATGTATATAATTAATGAATTTTCTTTCTTATCCAGTCTTGAAATCGCTTTACCTCGTATTCTTCAGGCATTAAAACACCAGCTCTTATCCCTGGATTATAGATGCCTTTTTGGTTCAATTCACAAGCCTCTCCATCCTGCAACATAACCTTAATTGCAAAATCGATGACATTTTTTTTATCATATTTTTTATCATTATAGGTTGATTTTTCAAATAGCCACTCAGCAGATACCTGAGTATTTTCATGATCAATTGGCAATACACGAACAACTCTCACATGATCTACAAAAATTGCAAGAAACATAGATGGCCAATTTGTTATATAAATATGTCCCTGAAAATTTTTTTTATTTTTCAATTCTTTGATTATTTTTCCTTGAGCACTCCCGTTAAGCGACCAAGTTTGAGATCCCTTTCTTAAACCACCACTAAACTTAGGATCGTCATTTCCTATTTTTTCTTCCCAGTTTGGATCTTCTTTAATATCCATTAGGCGCCTACTATAAATAGGAACTAAATCAGAAAGCTCAGGATGAATATTTGGACAATGAAGACACTCACTATAGTTCTCCCAGAATATTTTCCAATTACAATTTATATTTTTCTCCCATCTATGGCCTACTTCAAATTTTTCAAATTCGATTTGTGAAATTATAGAATCATAATCCTGAAATCGACTTTTTAAATTCCACTTCGCTTGATTTTTAGAAAGATTAATAAAAATTAATCCGTTCCATATTTTAAATTTAACTTTCTTTAGACTAAATTTTGATTTATCAAAATTATTTGGAGTAATAAATGACGAAGTTTTAACTAACTCACCATCAGTAGAGTTATAAGACCATTGATGATATGGGCATGTTATAAGAGCTGTCTTTAATGTTCCTTCAGTTTCTTTACAGAGTGTTGAGCCTCGATGGTTACACGTATTGATATATGATCGAATTTGGCCACCTTTTTCTCTTAATATAATAATATTGAATTGAGCAATTTGAAGAGTTACGTAGCTAAGGGGTTTCTTAATATTATTTTCATGGCAGGCATAAATCCATTCATTAGACCATATTTTTTTTAATTCTTTTTTAAAATGATTTTCTTTAAAATACCAATTAAAAGGAAGTGATTTAACTGCTGATTTTAAAATAGGTGATTTCTGTGACACAATTAATGTTACAATTCTTTTGAAAAAATCAAAATAAAAAAATAGATTATCGAGATTGCATTGGTAAAGACATAGTAAAATCTCTCAACATCAATGTGATCTGCTTTTTGTCATCTATAACTTTTAATGTTTCATTTTTTATTAATGATCCACAATATAAATCAATCGTTTTACCTATCTTTCTTTTAGTTTCGTGAAGATATGAAGAGTACTTTAATGTTTGACTTTTCAATTTAGACGCAAAAAGATGAAATAAAATACCATTCTTTCCATCGAAAAAAACTGGAAGTACGTCAGCGTTAGTTTTTAAGACAAGTGATCCTAATAAGTTTCCCCATTCAGCATCAATTGCAGGAGCTTTAATTTTTTTAGCAACTGCTACTCCTCCAGCTGGAAAGAAAATTACAACTCCACCTGAATCAAGATATTTCTTTGCTTGTCTTCCTGTTTGAATATTATTTTTAATAGCCTGTTTTGAGCTACTAAAATCAACTGGTAATATGAATTGTTCTGATGCTTTCGTAAATTTTAAAACATCCATAGTAATAATCTTAAAATCTTTTCGAACTTCAGAAACCATAGAAGACAAAATTATGCCATCAATAATCCCAAAAGGGTGATTAGCGATTATTATTAGTGGTCCTCTTTTTGGAATATTAAATTTTTTTTTTGACTTAATGTTAATTTTTAATTTAAGAAGATCTTTGACATCTGACCAAAAAAAATGTGGGTCTCTTGTTTCTTCATCATATGACTCATATAACTTTTCTAGTTTCTTTCTACCACTTATTTTTTCAATGCTATTTACAATAAATTTTCGAGGCCTAGAAAGTTCATCATTTGATGAATAAGAAAATTTTTTTTTCATAATTAATTTTGAAGATTATATTTTAGTAATTAAAAAACTTGAAGAAAAATTTGGATATTCATCGGAATGTAACGCTGTACTAAAGATTTCGTAATATTAGATTATGAAATCTTTATACATTATCGACAAAACTATCACTATAATCGCAATTGCAATGTAGAGGCCATATTTTGCTTTTGGAAATGCAATTCTACTCATTAAAGGAGGTGTTGCAGACTCTTGTTCTTCAAATTTTTTTTCCGACATACTGTTAAAATTGTATATTGAATAATAAAGGACGCCAGTGAAAAGCGTCCTTTATTAACTTTCATGGTGAATATTACCAGTCGGTAATATTATCTTTATGTGCGTCGGGACCAGGGTTCCTACTTGCTAGATCATTCATATGCTCTGTTTCACTAGCACTTGTAATAATGTGCCATACAATCCAGATCGCTATACATAAGATTAACCAGTACAACTCTGTTCCTACGAAGGGATAAACAACGTTTTCACCAGCATTTAATTGTTCAACCCAGTTTGTTACTGTAGCCATAATTTATCCTTTCTTTTATTTTTCAGCAGCAGCATAGACTTTTTGATCATTCTTAGCTGCCTCCATTGTATCAAAGTCCATTCCAGCAAGTTCTACCTCTTTTGGAATACGTAATTTACCCATACTATTGAGTATTTTTGCAATTACATATCCTGGAAGTAGTCCAAGAAGACCAAACATAATGATTGCTCCAATGATCATCCCTACTGGATTGATTGGTGTGTCCCAATATCCAGAAGAAGGATAGCCCCAAAGAACAAATCCACAAATGACTAGTCCAACAACTCCTGCATAACCATGAACTGCAACCGCGCCAACAGCGTCATCAATTTTAAAACGACGCTCAACCCAGAAGTGTAATCGATGCATAATTACAACACCAACCATAGCAATGACCATTGATTGAAGTGGGTGATATAAATCATTACCAGCTGAAGCACATATTATTCCTGCTAGTCCACTTGAGTAGGTCCAGAATGGATCACCTTTAGAGACAACATATCCAGCTAATAGCCCTCCAGATAACGACATAAGGAAGTTAAATGTAATTCCGCTTAAAGTCGTTGGAGTTATATAAATGGTAGTTGCAGTGAAGTATGTTCCTTCAAGTCCATATTCTCCCTGTAAGTCAATGATTGGAATGTTACATGCTGCATAGAAACCCCAGAAACCTGTATAGATTAAGAATAATCCAAGAGTCACTAACCATGGATTTCTTGGGCCTATGTTTACAGGGTTTCCATTTACAAATTTACCGATACGAGGACCTAATACAATAAGCACTCCTAGAGCAAATCCACCACAAACTGCATGGATTACTCCTGAAGCATAAGCATCATGATAACCAAGAACTTTAACCATCCAACCATCAAAATGCCATCCCCATGAAGCATCAATCGTCCAAAAAACAGAACCAATCGCAATTGCTAAAATTCCAAAAGCACTGATTCGAATTCTTTCAATGACTGCTCCTGAAACAATAGACGCTGCTGTCCATGAAAATAATAGGAAGGCTGCCCAGAAAACTCCGTTGATATGGTCTCCTAAATTAACTGCCATTATAGAGCTAATTGGGTTTGCCATATCATTTGCGCCAAAACCGCCACCAAGTTGAAGGCCTGAGTTTCCATCCATTATCGATTCTGCCAGGTAAGGCCCATTAACGAATGCTGAATAAATCCACCAACCAAAGAAATACCACGTGATAGTTACAAGAGGTATCAACATTGTGTTCTTCATCAAAGTATGTTGATGATGCTTATATCTTGAAACTCCTACTTCATACATACAGAACCCGACATGTATCAGGAACATGAGAACTACTGTTAACCAGTAATACATTTCTGTAAAGATCGTGGTAAGAGCACCTAATTGATCTTCCATATTTTTCCCCTAAATAAAAATTAATACTTAATTAAAGTTTATTGTTATTAGGAAGCCGCTCAACAATGTAGAATCTAATAGAATCAATGAGTTATGAAAAAATTAGATAACTTATTGATTCTAATGATTCTTAAAATAACTAATTATTATCAGTAATTTATCGACCTTTTTTATATGCTTTTTTTAGATCTACCAAAGGATGCTTTGGTGACATCTGAAATTTTACAAGTAATTCTCTTGCAATCATATCTCTGTCCTGCTGATCTTTTGGCAGTTTTATCTTCTTTGGAATCGTAACCCAACCATTTGCATTTCGATCAAACACTGCTGGCCGACCCTCTTCATAACCCATATGAACATCTTCTAACCAATTCAAATCGTCCCAGCCCATTAGATCAATATATTTTTTTAAAAATGGAGTTATTTTTTTATAGTCAGGCAAAAGGTTAACATCATATCGATATCCTATGTGCTGACCGATCATCTTTTCACGTGCAGTTTGTTTTCCTGAAGCTTTTGCTCTTTTCTTAACTGCAGGCTTTTTTTTTGTTTTTAAAACTTTTTTCGCTTTCTTTACTTTTTTCATAATTTTTACTCAAATTAGATTCTATGGAAATCATCAACGCCCACTGTATGATTAGTTCCACTTAATGGTACTTTTGCTAATGCTGAAGCCTCCATCGTTAATGCAGCCATATCTTCTGGCTCAAGAGAATGTATATTTGTTTTACCACAGGCTCTTGCTAAAAGCTGACATTCTAGAGTCATTGTATGCAAATAGTTATAAACTCTTAGTGCTGCATCATCAGGGTTCAATCTTTTCCTTAATTTTGGATCTTGGGTTGCCACACCTACTGGACATCTTCCAGTATGACAATGATAGCAATGTCCGGCAGGCACTCCCATTTCTTTCTCAAAATCTGATCCAGGGATTTCTTTATTACAGTTCAACGCAATCATAGCGCCCGTTCCAATTGCAATTGCATCCGCTCCTAAAGCTAAAGCTTTAGCTAGGTCCGCTCCATCTCTAACACCACCAGCATAAATCAAAGTTACATCCCCAGATTTTCCAACATCATCAAGAGCTCGTCTTGCTTCTCTTATTGCTGCAATGCCTGGTATGCCAGTATTTGCAGCAGCGATGTGAGGACCAGCACCTGTAGATCCTTCCATTCCATCTAAATAAATTGAGTCAGGATTACACTTTGCTGCCATACGAACATCATCATAAACTTTTGCTGCACCAAGTTTTAATTGAATTGGAACCTGGTTATCAGTTAGTTCTCGAAGTTCTTCAACTTTTAGAGCTAAATCATCTGGTCCAAGCCAGTCTGGATGCCTTGCTGGTGACCTCTGATCAATTCCCGACGGAAGAGATCTCATCTCAGCAACTTGATCTGTAACTTTTTGTCCCATCAAGTGACCACCCATTCCAACTTTTTGACCTTGCCCAATAAATACCTCAATACCATCTGCAAGCTGGGCATGATGAGGATTAAAACCATATCGTGATTGAATACATTGATAAAACCACTTCTCAGAGTATCTTCTCTCATCTGGAATCATTCCGCCCTCACCAGAACAAGTAGCACTACCAGCCATTGTAGCACCTCTGGCAAGCGCAGTTTTAGCTTCATAAGATAGTGCGCCGAAACTCATTCCTGTAATGTAGACTGGGATGTCTAACTCAATAGGGTTTTTACAATTAGGTCCGATAATTGTTTTTGTTTCACACTTTTCCCTGTAGCCCTCGATGACGAACCGCGTCAAAGTTCCTGGAAGAAAAACTAAATCATCAAATGTAGGGATTTTCTTCATCAAGGCCATTCCTCTCATTCTGTATCGGCCTAATTCAGCTTTAATATGAATATCATCAATTACTTCCGGAGTAAAAATTGCATTTTGACCAAGAAGACTTTTGTTTCTTTTGTCTACTCCGTTTGCTTTTCCATTTGCTTTTCTTTTTGCCATATTTAAATTGCTCCTTTTCTTTCTGCCGGCTCTAGAGCGTCATAGTTCCAAAGTTTTTTACCAGCTACAATTTTTTTCATTTTTGATATATCAAAATCAGATCCTATCTCAGCAACTTTTAACTTTCTTTTTAACCAAGACTTATCTAATTCTGTGAGCTCCGACTCTACAGCATCACTGCCAAGAGACTTGATACTGCCTCCGACATATATCGTTCCATCATACATCGAGTCTCCTAAGTTTTCACCAACGTCACCTAAAATAACCATTCGACCTCTTTGCATCATAAAACCAGTGAAGGCGCCTGCGTCCCCGCCAATAATAATAGTTCCACCTTTCATATCAATACCTGTTCTTGCGCCAACACTACCTTTACAAATTAAATCACCACCTCTAATGGCTGCACCAAAACAAGATCCAGCATTTTTTTCAATGACTACTTTTCCTGACATCATATTTTCAGCACAAGACCAGCCAACTCGCCCAGAGATTCTTACAATTGGACCGTCAATACTTCCAACACCAAAGTATCCAAGAGAGCCTTCAAAAATTAAATTAAGTTTATTAAGAATTCCTACTCCTAAACTATGTTTACCTTGAGGATTTTTTACAACTACGGTGCCGTAACCATTACTCATTGCATTCTTAATTTTATCGTTAAGATCTTTACAGCTTAATTCAGTAGCATCAATTTCAGTTCTTTTATTAAAGTCCACATCATAAGCGCCATAGTAGTAATAGTTTTCATCTTCCTCAGGGTTGAAAAAAACTTGTTGTGTCCTTCCTTTAAGTGCCTCCGAATGAAGGCCCATAGAATGAGATTTTGAGTCTTTATTATCGTTTATATTTGCCATACTTTAACTTCTCCATCGTAAGGATCATGAGTATCAATTTCTTGAGGTAACAAAGTTCTAATTGCAATTTCTTCTGAACCTAGAGCTACCAAATCATCAGACTCATATAGAACCATCGGTTTTGCTGCCATTGTATCTTTAGCCATTCCAAGAGAGTCCTTTGTGGCGACAAGATACGTGAACACACCATCTAACTCAGATAAAGAGTCTCGCATACCATCTTCTAACGAAACACCTTTTCTCATTTTTTCAGCTAAATAAACCGCAATTAATTCTGAGTCACATTGTGACATAAACCTCATACCTTTATTTTCAAGTGCACGTCTATTATTCCAATAATTAGTTAATTGCCCATTATGAACAACAGAAACATCACTAAACGGATAGCCCCAGAAAGGGTGTGCTGATCTGATATCAACCCCAGACTCTGTAGCCATTCTAGTATGACCAATTGCATGAGTACCTCGAATTTTATCTAATCCATATTGTTTTGATACTACACCTGCATCACCAATATCTTTTACCAACTCAAGACTTTTTCCAATTGACAGAATTTCAGTCATTTCGACACTTTCAATTTTTTTTGAAAATTCCATCAAATCTTTATCATAATTAATAATATATTTGAAAGAGTAAGGTGTAATTTGGTCTTCACTAACAACCTCTGCGCCTAATTCACCCAAGTATTTATCTACCTGAGCCTTTCGAGCATCATAAACTTCATCTCCTTCATTTGAAGCAGAGCTTCCTTCTTTTACATTTTCACCAACCTTAAATCGCATAATGTAACTATTGTTCTCACCTTCTCCATAGAGAGCAAATCCTGTTGAGTCTGGACCTCTATGTTTTAAAGCTTGAAGCATATCTTCAAGTTCTTTCCCAATATTTACAGTTTTATTCTTATGAATTAGACCTGCTATTCCACACATATTTTTTTCCTTTTAAAAGTTTACGGAAGACAATCGAGGTAAGTGTCCAGGTCCCACTGTGTGGTCGCTCCCAAAAACTTTTCCCATTCATCTCTTTTATAATGCTTAAAGACTTTATACATCTCATCAGGCATTGATCCTTTTATTACTTCATCTTCATCCAGTTGATCTAACGCTTCGCCGAGACTTAATGGAAGTTTTTTAACATCTT
>CACIBF010000015.1 GCA_902584815.1 uncultured Pelagibacteraceae bacterium | reverse complement strand
GGACAAATTGAGGGAGCTCATTCAAAGAATCTTTTTCTTAAAGATGCAAAGGCCAATTTTTTTTTAATAAGTATTGAAGAAAGTGCATCTATAGATTTAAAAAAAACAATGCAACAAATACAGTCAAAGAAACTATCTTTTGCTAAACCAGAATATCTTCAAGATATATTAGGCATTGAACCAGGATCTGTTAGTCCTTTTGCCCTTGTGAATGATACTAAAAAGGAAGTTAGATTTTATTTAGATCGTTCTTTTTTAGATTATAAAAGAGTTAATTTTCATCCATTGATTAATACTGCAACTGTAAATATTTCTCCTCAAAATTTAATTGAATTAATTGAGAAATATCATAATCCAGTGAATTATATAGATTTAGAAAACCTTAAAAGATGAAGTTAAAAAAAGCAAAATTTATTAAAACGAAAAAAAGTATTAAAGCGAATGTTTTTGAATTTAGAAAAGATGAAGTTGTATGGGTAAATGATAAGAAGCTTGTAAGGGATTATATCAAACATAATGGCGTTACATCAATCGTTCCCATTTTCGAAAAGAAAAACATAATTTTATTGAGACAATATAGATATGGTTCTGATGAAATTATGTATGAAGTTCCCGCAGGAACAATAGATCCAGGAGAAAAGCCTCTAAGTTGTGCAAAAAGAGAACTAAGAGAAGAAACTGGATATACGGGCAAAAATTGGAAATCACTTGGAAGCTATTATCCATCTCCGGCATACAATTCGTGTCAGATATTTTGTTATCAAGCTGAATGTATAGAGTTTGATGAACAAAACTTAGATGAAGATGAAATATTGGAGGTAAAAATTAAATCTTTCAAAGAAGTTCAAAAGATGTTGAAGAAGAATTTTTTTAAAGATATGAAAACTTACATATCTTTAAGCGAATTTTTTAAAAACTATTGATTTAAAATTTTCCAAATACCAGAAGCTGAAACTATTACTTTATCTTTACTGATCAGATTTCCATCAATAAAAACCATAGATCTAGTTGTTCTAGTAACTTTTGCTTCACATTCTATAATTTCATCTTGAAGGCCTGGACTGACAAAATTACAGTTTAGCGATACAGTGCTAGTAAGCTTTTTACCACTAGCAACGAAAGCTAAAGTGCCAAAGAAAATATCAGTTAATGTCATTGAAAAGCCACCATGTGCTACTCCATTAGCATTTAGATGCTTATCAAGAATCTTGGTAATAAATTTAAAATTACCATCCTCATCTTTTTTGTAATACATCGGGCCAATTAAAACATCAAATCCAGCATGCCAGCCTAATTTTCTATAGCCTTCAGGCACCCAAGCTGGAAAAGAAGATTCAGTTTTAAGCATTACCATAGCGCTTCTCTTTATTTAAATTGGCCAATTACTACCTCTCATGTGATACCTGGTCAAGAATAAATAAATTAAATTACTGCCAGATTTTGGGATATTTTTTTATTTAAAAAATCCAATTATTAGTTGATTTTTTGACTTTTTTTTTGCTCTAAAATAGATATGTTACACACTTTAATATTTAAAATTAAAGGATTCCATATGAGAGAAGCTGCTATTATATCGACTGCCAGAACTGGTCTTGCTAAGGCTATGAGGGGTGGTTTTAACAAAACACATGGCATTACCATGGGTGGGCACACTGTTAAGCACGCAATCGAAAGAGCTGGCATAGAGTCAGGTGAAGTAGAAGATGTTATTTTTGGATGTGGACAACCTGAAGGAGCTACTGGTCATAATATAGGAAGAAATGTTGCTATAGCTGGTGGATGTCCAGTGACCGTACCTGGTACTACTATAAACAGATTTTGCTCATCTGGATTACAATCAATTGCTGTTGCAGCTCAAAGAATTATTGTTGATGGAATTAAAGTAGCAATAGGGGGTGGAGTTGAGTCAATTTCAATGACTCAGCAAAATATGAATATGAAGCATTTAATCGAACCAGAGCTTCAAAAAGTATGTCCAGCACTATGGATGCCAATGATAAATACAGCTGATGTTGTTGCTGATCGATATAAAGTAAGCAGGGAGTATCAAGATGAATATTCTTTGCAAAGTCAACAAAGAACTGCAGCTGCTCAAACTGAAGGTAAGTTTGAAGATGAAATCGTACCATTAAAAACAATGATGGATGTAATGAACAAAGAAACGAAAGAGATTTCAGAGCAAGAAGTTACAGTTGGCAAAGACGAATGCAATAGACCTCAAACAACAATGGAAAGTCTATCTGGTCTACAACCAGTCATGGGTCCTGATAAGTACATTACAGCTGGAAATGCAAGTCAGCTTTCTGATGGAGCCTCATCTTGCGTACTTATGGATTTAAAAGAAGCTGAAAAGAGAAATATTGAGCCGATGGGAATTTTTCGAGGACTATCAGTTGCTGCATGTGAACCAGATGAGATGGGAATCGGACCAGTATTTGCAGTTCCAAAATTGTTGGAGCAGCATAATCTAACTGTTGATGACATTGATTTGTGGGAGCTTAATGAGGCATTTGCAGTACAGGTTTTATATTGCCGCGATAAGTTAGGTATTGATAATGAAAAATTAAATGTCAATGGAGGATCAATCTCTATTGGTCATCCGTATGGAATGACAGGATCTAGAATGACAGGACATCTATTAATAGAAGGTAAAAGACGCAATGCAAAATATGGTGTTGCAACTATGTGTGTTGGCGGTGGTATGGGTGTCGCTGGTCTATTTGAAATTCTATAGATGAATAGATTAAGAATCTTCTTTTCTTCATTATTCTTAATTTTAATGATTTTACAAAGTCAGGCAATCTCATTTGATTTGTCTGACTTTGATGAAGAGGCGATCAAAAAAACTGTCAAAAGTCAATTGCAAGCATTTGCAGAAGATGACTTCGATCAGGCATTTAAATATGCTGCTCCATCTATAAAAAAGATTTTTTCGTCTCCTGATAATTTCAAGTTAATGGTTATCAATCAGTATCCTGCTGTTTATCGACCAAAAAAGGTAACGTTTGGAGACGTTACTACTTATAGAAATAGTCCTGCACTCAATGTTTTTTTAGTCGATCCAGACGGAAACTTTGTAACAGCAACATACATGATGGAAAAGCAGGAAAATAACGATTGGCTGATAGCAGGATGTATCTTATCAATGTCAGATTACGAGCAAATTTAATTAAGAAGACTGATCAATTACATCTTTAAAAAATTTAAAACTTTCTTTTGCTGTTCTGTCCAGAGTTTCTCGATTAACTTCAACCAATCCAAATCTTGGTTTATAGCCAAAAAGCCATTCAAAGTTATCTAGTAATGACCAGCAAAAATATCCTCTAACGTCTATGCCGTCATCAAGACATTTTTGAAGCCCCTGTAGAGCAGTCGTGAGATATTCTATTCTTTGATTATCATCATCAGTACCAATACCATTCTCAGTAATCATAATTGGTGTTTTAATTTTTGATGATACATAGCGAACTACATTCTCCAGTGACTCTGGATAATATTCATATCCCATTACAAGCATATTAGGATCATCCGCCTTTGGCTTAATAATGCCATCAGGTCCATATGTATGTCGGGTATACATTTGAACTCCCACAAAATCATCATTAGTCACTTGATCCAAGCAGCAATCAACTGACTCTGCGTATGCTTGATCTCTTACTTTTTCACCACCTTCAGCGGCTTGATAATCCATTATAGATAAAGTGACACCAACAGGTTGATTGTTATTTAAAATACTTTTTATAATGGGTACAGATTTTACATGAGCTTCCATCATACAATCACGAATTTTAAAAGGGTGGCCAAATAAGAAGGGTCCAAAGTTTTCAAGAGTTGACCCACACTCTTCTGCGGCTTCTTTTATAAATGGCATAATAGCTTTCATTCCATTTTCAGGATAGCTTTGAAAACTATGTGCAAAGCAGGCAGTAAGGTTCGCCTCATTTATTGTGCACACAATATCAATTAGATCACCAAGTTCATTTGTAACTTTTTCTGCATAACTTAAAAAATGTTTTACATTTTCACTTTTTTCCCATCCACCTTTAGCAGTAAACCAAAGTGGTGAGGTAAAGTGCTGGTAAGTAACACAAGTTTTTAAATTATTTTTTCTACAACACTCAAGAACTTTTCGATAATGATCAATTGCTTCATTTGAGTAAATTCCCTCTTCTGGTTCTATTTTTGCCCACTCCAATGACATTCGATATGACTGAATCGAGTGGTCTACCATGATTTTAATATCCTCTTCATAGCGATTCCATTGATCACATGCTATCCCTGAGGGCTCAGCAAATGTAGTATTCTTAAAGTTTTCTAAAAACCAAAAATCTGAGTTTTTATTATCTCCTTCAACTTGGTGAGCCGCAGTAGCAGTACCCCATATAAAATTATTTGGTAAATTTAATTTCATTTATAAGAATTTAGCATTTGGATAATTTTCTACAATAAACATTTTTAAATCTTCTACCAATTCTTTTTTGATTAAGGTTACTATAGCTCCACCAAATCCAGCTCCAGTTAACTTTGATCCCATAGAACCAAATTTATTACACAGATCAACTAGTAAATCTAATTCACGGGTTGAAACTCTATATAAATCTCTTAAGGAAACATGACTTTGTGTCATCAGGCTACCAAATTCTTCTATGTTATTTTCTATAAGTGCTTTTTTACCCAGTATCGATCTTTGGTTTTCATAAATAACATGCCTTGCTATATCAAGCTCCTCATTAGTTAATATCTTTTTATGATCTTCATCTAATTCATCTAACCGACAGAGGTATTCAACGTTTAATTTAGATGAAATTTTTTTGCAGACTTCTTTTTTTTTATTTAAGCTGCCGTCAGTAAGTATTCTTTGTGTGCCACTATCAATTATAAAAAAAATATACTCATCAGAAAGCTTAATGAGATTGTAATTGTTTGTTTTTGTATCAAGAAATAAAGCTTGATCTTGAGAGCCATATATAGAAGCAAATTGATCCATGACACCTCCAGCAACTCCAACGAAATCTCTTTCAACTGAATGAGCTAGTTCAACTAATTCACTATTTTCAATTTTTCTATTAAATAAACCATATAACGCCCTTAATGTAGAAACAGTTACTGCCGCAGAAGAAGAAACACCAATGCCAATTGGAAGATTACTCTGGACTTTGATATTTAGTTGTTCAATTTTTAAATTATATTTTTTACTAAAAAAATATAATGATCCAATGATAAAATCCGCCCAATCACCCAACTTCTTATTTATAGCAGTTGTTACAATTTCATAATCAAAGTTTTCAGATTTAATTTTAATTCCTTCAATTGCAGTATCTTTCTTTAGGAATACTTTTACTGATTTATTAATTTGAAGAGGCATGACGCACCCTTGGTTATAATCAAGATGCTCACCAATTAGATTTACCCTACCGAATGCTTCACCGTCAGAAAAGTTATTCATTTAAAAGATTATCTTTGTTTAAGGTCAGTAAATATTTTTTCATAAAAAGTACTGTCATACTTGTTAAAATATGTGACGATTATAGCTGTCGTTCCTGCTATCGCTGGGAAAATAAAACCCATTATAGTAAGTCCCTCTAAGGTTTCTTGATTTTGTATTGGAGCATTTGCAACATAATTCGTAGTTTCTAATACAAAACCAGCCAGCCAAGCACTAACCCCAACACTTAATTTAAATACAAATACATGTGCCGCATTAAGTAGTCCTTCTGCACGAAATCCAGATTTCCACTCTCCATATTCAACCGTATCAGCAATCATAGACCAGGCCATTACTCCTGCCATTCCAAAGCCAATAAAACCAAAACTAGTAACAAATGCTAAGAGCCAAAAATTTTCATAACCAGTTATAAAATAAACTATTAAATCTGTTATTACATAAAGAAATGTTCCAATCATGAATAATGATTTTTTCTCAAATCTATGCTTTATTAAATTAGTTAAGTAGGCGCCAAACATAATTTGAAGAATTACTCCTAGTAAGATTGGACTGAAATATGCCTCTAGATTTAAATTATATTTAACAAAGTAAATTGTTGTCAGTTGCTTTGTATTATTTGCCACCCATGTTGTGAGTAATGCTAGGATTACAAAATGTAATGGAAAATTTGTGAAAATCATTTTAATGATTTCTTTAAATCCAATATTTTTTTCGTAAGGCTTAGAGTAAATTTCTTTTGTATTATAAAAACAAAGGAATGCAAAAATTGCTCCAAAAAAAGCAAGGCAAGCAATTACAATTGGAAAGCCATATTGTGGACTACTAAACAATCCTACAAGAGGCAAAGTTAAAACTGCAACTGCAATAGATCCTGAGCCTGCACCTAAGAATCGAAAAGATGCAAGTGAAGTTCTTTCATCTCGATCTTGGGTCATGGCAGGAATTAATGAGCCAACTGGAATAGCTACTACAGTGTAAAAAGTTGTAAAAGTTATATATGTAAAAAGAGCCCAGTAAAATTTTCCTGATTGAGACAGATCAGGTGATGTAAAGCATAAAACAATCATAATCAGTGCAGGCACTGATCCAAATAGTATGTATGGTCTAAACTTCCCCCACCTTGTAGAGGTATTATCAGCAATATAACCCATAATTGGATCTGTTATTGCATCCCAGATTTTTGCAATAAAAAATACTAAACCAGCATTTGTAGGAGAAAGACCAAAAATATCTGTATAAAAAAATAGTAAGTAAAAAACAGTCAACTGCCACATAATGTTGATGGCAAAGTCTCCACCACCATAAAAAAATTTTGATCTAAAGCTTAATTTCATAAATTTTTATATGTAGCCTCTACTAAGTTTAATGCTCTCTGGTCACCAAGCATAGACCCTGTAAGCATATTCATTGTATATGATATACAGAGATTGTTGTCTGGATCTGCAAATGCCATTGAGCCTCCCCATCCAGTATGCCCAAAAGAACGATTACTCTTGCCGAATAATTTTCCTCCACCAATACTGAAACCAACGGGACTCCACTGCATTGGCTTTTTCATCACCTGATCATCTCCTTTTACTTCGATCGAAGTAACCTGATTTAATGTATCTTTACTAATAAAGTTATTATTAAGAAAATAATCATAAATTTGAGCTAAAGACCTTGAGTTGCTATGACAATTCAGAGCAGGAATTTCTGCAAGACGATACTCTTTTGTGTTTGCAGTTTTTGTTCTATTTCCCGGGTTAAGGAATGATTTTAATGTATACTCATCAATATTTTTAGGATCACTAAAAGCCTTTCTTAGACTAGGAGCACTAATTAATGTTGCTATATTGTCATGATAAACTTCAGGAGTTCCAATAAAGCAATCAGCATTTAATGGAATAGATATTTTTTCCTTTAGAAACTCGCCAATTGATTTCTTAGTAATTCTCTTGATAAGTTCACCAACAAGAAATCCTATTGTTTTTGGATGATAGCAGATGAGTTCATTGGGCTTATGAAATGGAATTTGTTTTTCAAGCAGCTCCACAACATGCTCCCAATTGTGAAAATCATCTTCATGAACTTTTTCTCTCCATGCGTACATACCAGCTTGATGAGATAGTAAAGTTCTCACTTTTATTTCCTCTTTACCATCTCCTTTAAATTCAGGCCAGTAAGCAGAAACATATTCATCAAGGTTTAGTTTTTTTTGGTCAATGAGAAGAGCAACAATCATTGAGATAATGCCCTTACCAGTTGAATGGACTCCAACTAATGTATCTGCATTCCAAGGGTCGATTTGATCTTTATCTTTAAAGCCGCCATAAATATCAACTACAATTTCACTATTTTGAATTACGGTGTATGAAGCACCAACTTCCTCATCGCTATTTAAATTGTTTAAAAATGTATCAGAAACATTTTGAAAGTTATTATGGCAAAACCCTCCGATTTCTCTGTCATTCATGTGTATCATTTATAGTGTAATAAGTTGTTTTTTTATATATTCTTTTTCAAGCCATATGAGTTCCGATTATAACAAAAAATATTTTTTAGGATTTGTACTAGCGCTATCAGCTGGATTGATTTGGAGTTTTGGTGCTCCAACTGTAAGACATATGGTTGATGCGCACATGTATCAATGGCATTATTTATTCTACAGAGGCTTGACTGTGGCCACAATTTTATTGATTTTTTTACTTTATAAAGAAGGTTTTGCATTTCGACATAATTTTAAAAGAGTTGGTTTTTCCGGGTTGCTTGGAGGAGTCGCGTTAGCGTTTGCTTTCATTTTTTTTATTTTTGGAATGACCTATACATCAGCCGCAACAACACTATTTATGATTGGAACCCAACCATTATTTGCAGGTCTCTTTGCTTATATATTTTTGAGAGAATACGTTAGGGCCGCTACTTTAATTGCTTGTTTAATTTCACTTGGAGGCATGTTTATTATGGCCTACAGCGATTGGCAGTCGGGAACTTTCTTGGGATGGGCTTTTGGACTATTCTGTTCGATTTCATTTGCAACTTTTGCTGTAACTTTAAGATGGCAGCCTGATACGCCTAAATTTACTACTATCATGATATCAGGCGTAACATGTGCTTTGTTCTCAATCATCATGATATTAATTTTTTCAGAAAATCTCACAATGCCTACAAGAAATGTTCTTCTTAGTATTTTGCATGGTTCATTTGTGGCATCTGGATTAATTCTTTTAAGCATTGGATCAAAGTACTTGCCCGCCGCCGAGTTTATGCTGCTTTCTTTAACAGAAGTTGTAGGAGGGGTAATTTGGTGTTGGATACCATTGTTTGGAGTAAACGAAGTACCAGCTGTTTACACATTAATTGGTGGCTTAATTATAGTTTTTTCAATTGCATTTCATGCTATCGGAACAAGACAAAGACCTGTTCCACCAACACTATAAGACTGAAAGGATTAAGTTGTATGAAAATAGGATTTATTGGACTAGGTAATGTAGGCTTTAAATTAGCAAACAGTCTATTATCAGCCGGACATCATCTATATGTTTATGATCTTGAAAAAAGTAATGCTGAAGTTTTAATACAATCTGGAGCTATATGGACTGACTCTCCTAAAGAACTTGCATCTTTATCTGATATTGCGATCACTTGCCTACCAAGCCCCGAAGCCGTTGCAAATGTTGTTGAGGGAAGTGATGGATTAATACATGGCGCTACAGACGGCAAGGTTTGGATTGAGATGAGTACAACCGATAGTCATGAGATGTTACGCCTGGGAGAGTTAATGGAAAAAAAAGGAATTCATTGTTGCGAAGCACCTGTTTCAGGTGGATGTCATAGAGCTGCCACAGGAAATATTGCAATCTTAGTTGGTGGTTCACGAATTGCTTTTGATAAGGCTTTTCCAGCATTGTCTGCCATGGGATATCAGATACTACACGTTGGTGAATTGGGTAAGGCTTCAGTTTTAAAAGTAGTTACAAATTACTTAGCTTCAACCCACCTTGCGGCCCTGGGAGAAGGTTTAATGGTGTGTAAAAAAGCAGGGATTGATTTAAAAAAAGCTTATGAAGGAATAAAAATTAGTTCAGGAAATTCATTCGTTCATGAAACTGAAAGCCAAGTCATTATGAATGGAAGTTATAATATTAATTTCACTATGGACCTAGTTTGCAAAGATGTTGGTTTATTTGATGACCTTGCTCAATCTATGAGTATTCCAACAGAAATATCTCCTTTAATAACTGAAATTTTTAAAAAGGGCCGTGAAAAATATGGAGATAGAGCCTGGTCTTCAATGATAGTTAAAAGATTGGAGGACGCTTGTCAGACAGATTTGAGAGCTGATGGTTTTCCTGCAGAGCTAGTTGATGACACACAAAGAAGAGAAGGTTATGAGGTTAAGATTGAAAACTAATATTCAAAATATGAATTGGAATTATCCAACACCAATTAAATTTGGCATTGATAGAATTCACGAACTTGTAGAATTTATAAATGAATTGGGAATAAAAAATCCTTTAATTGTAACTGACCCTCAATTTAGAGAAATTGATCAATTTAATTCTATTGTTGAAAATTTGACCAAATCAGAAATCCAATTAAGCATTTTTTCAGAAATAAAAGGTAACCCAACTGGACAAAATATTAATGATGGAGTTGAAGTTTTTCTTAAAGATAAAAACGATGGTGTAATTGCAATTGGTGGAGGAAGTTCGCTTGATGCAGGAAAAGCAATTGCTTTTATGTCTAAGCAAAAAGAAAATATTTGGTACTTTGAGGATATTGGAGATAATTGGACAAGAGCTATCATTGAAAATTTACCAAGAGTAATAGCTGTTCCAACCACAGCAGGAACTGGATCAGAAACAGGAAGAGCATCTCTAATTGTGGATGAACAAACATATACAAAAAAAATTATTTTTCATCCAACAATGCTACCAGATTTAGTTGTCCTTGATCCTTCCCTTACAGTTTCTTTACCTAAACATTTAACAGCTGCAACTGGAATGGATGCTTTAGCTCATTGCCTTGAAGCGTATTGTTCAAATGTTTTTCATCCAATGGCACATGGAATTGCTCTAGAGGGCATTAAGATAATTAAGGAAAATTTAATTAACGCCTATAATTCTCCAGATAATATTGAAGCTAGAGCAAAAATGTTGGTTAGTTCAACGATGGGCTCAACCGCATTTCAAAAGGGATTGGGCGCGATTCACTCATTAAGCCATCCTATCAATGCTGTGAATGATGTTCATCATGGGCTATCGAATGCAATTTTCATGCCGTACGTCATTAAATTCAATCAACCCCAAATAGAAGAAAGAATTATCTCTCTTTCTAAATATATTGATTTAGATAATCAAACATTTGATGGGTTTCTACAATGGATCTTAGATTTGAGAAATAAGCTTTCAATTCCTCATACTCTAAAAGATCTCAATCTTGAATTTGATTTTGACAAATTGTCCAAGATGGCACTTGTTGATCCCTCAACTTCTACTAATCCACTTGATTTAAGTGAAGATGATATGAAAACACTTTACCTAAATTCATTTGAAGGAAATTTATAATAAAAAAACTAATCAGCTCGCAATGTATTGCCATCAACAGCAATAGATTGTCCTGAAATTTTATTGCTATCGTCAGAAATAAGAAATGAACACAATTTTCCAATATCTTCTTCTTCGATCCAGCTATTCATTGACGCCATAGACACAAAATCTTTTTCGATACTTTTTTTCGATACGCCCAAGTATTTGGCTTTTGCGTCAATGACTCTGTTCATTCTTGATCCTCGAGTTACACCAGGAAGAATAGCATTAACTCTAATCTTATACTTTCCTAATTCCATTGCTGCTGTCTTAGTGAAACTCAATGTTGCCGCCTTACTTACAGCGTAGGGAGACCTAAGTGGGAACCCAAAAACACCTGCAGTTGAAGAAATATTTATTATGGAGCCTCCTTTATTTTTTTTAAGCATCGGAATAGCATTTTTTGTAAATAAAAAATGACTAATAACATTTGTCTTAAGAGTTTGACTCCAATTTTCAGTATCCAATTTTTCGATTACTCCTGTGGGACCTGCAATTCCCACATTATTAATAAGGCAATCAATTGAGCTAGTATATTTTTTTATTTCTCTAAAAAAACTTCTAACACCTTTCTCGTCATCAGCATCACATAAGTAAGCACGCATGTTATTTTTTTTATCTTGATTTATTTTTTTTATGCGTTTTTCATCAATATCACATAGAAATACTCTTGCTCCTCTTGTATGTAATACTTTAGCAGTAGCCCAACCTATGCCGCTTGCTCCAGCAGATATGACTACCTTTTTATTTCTGAGTAACATTTATTTAGCAATCTATTGCATTATTTCGCTGCCAATCATATGCATCTTCTTCTAATTGACTGGAAAATTCTTTTAATTCTCTTTTTTTTAACTTTACAAACTTTGATACAACACTTGGCGAAAAAGATTTTTTTGCAACCTCACTTTGATGAAATAACTTAATAGCATCATTTAAATTTGTTGGAAGTTTTTTTACTCTTTTAACTTTATGTCCTTGTGTATACATATTTATATCTAATCTTTTACCTGGTTTACGATTATTATTTATTCCATCTAAACCCAGAGCAATTAATCCTGCTTGTAATAAATAAGGGTTTGCAGATCCATCAGCATGTCGAACCTCAAATCTCCCTGAATCAGGTATACGGATCATATGAGTTCTATTGTTTCCAGTATAAGTCACAGTACTAGGAGACCAAGTAGCTCCTGACAATGTATTTGATGCCCCTATGCGATTATAGCTGTTTATTGATGGATTAAATATCGCAGAAAAACAATCAGCAGATTTCATCATTCCACCTATAAAAGAATATCCAAGTTTTGATAATCCAAGTTCATCATTCTCATCTTCAAAAAGATTTTTTTTCTTTTGTTTATCCCATAGTGAAACATGGGCATGGCAACCGTTTCCTGTTAAATTTGGAAAAGGTTTAGCCATAAAAGTTGCTCTTAAGCCATATTTCTCAGCTATAGATTTTACCATAAATTTAAAAAAAACATGTCGATCTGCAGTGGTTAGGCAATCTGAATAGTGCCAGTTCATTTCAAATTGACCATTTGCGTCTTCATGATCATTTTGATAAGGCTTCCATCCTAATTTAATCATTGAGTCACAAATTTCCTTTATTACATCATACCGACGCATGAGAGTATTTTGCTCGTAACATGGCTTAGCGGAAGTATCAAATTTATCACCAACCTCATCTCCTTCTTCATTTAATAGAAAAAACTCACACTCGACACCTGATTGCATAATCATTTTTTTATCAGATAGTTTTTTTATTTGTTTTTTTAAAATTACCCGAGGACATTGATCAACAATCTTACCATCCATGTACAGATCACTTGCAAGCCATCCAACTTCAGGCTTCCATGGTAATTGAATTAGACTTTTTGGATCAGGTATGGCAAGCATATCTGAGTCAGCTGGCGACATGTCTAAGTAAGTTGCAAAGCCAGCAAATCCAGCACCATTTTTTTGCATTTCAGCAATAGCTTGAGCAGGTACTAATTTTGCTCTTAGTACGCCAAACAAGTCTACAAAACTTATAAGGAAATATTTTATTTTTTTTCTTGCAGCAATTTTAGCTAAACTCTCAGCCATAAAGAATTATGCTGTTACATGATACAAAATACAATCATAAAATCAGAATTACTTGGAAAGATAAGCTAATTATGATCAAAATATTGAGCTAATTCACTTGCTAATTGAATACATGCTCTATTAGCCTCATTGCTTATGCGCCCTAGTATTAAAAAACTGTGTGATAAATTTGAAAAGAAATGGTGTTTTACTTCATTTTTATTATTAATTAATTTCTCTGCAAAACTATTTCCTTGATCTCTTATTGGATCAAAGCCAGCTGTTGCAATTATTGTTGGAGGTAAGTTTGTTAAATCATTTTCATACAAAGGATTTGCCCATCGGTGATCAAGATTTTTTCTGTCTGGAAAAACACTTTTATTAAAAAACTCTACAGTTTCTCTTGATAGTGGAAATGTATCTGCACAACTTTGTAATGAAGGTTGATCGTCAAAACTTGATGTAACCCATGGGTAGGCGATGCACATAGCAATAGGCTGTATACCTCCTCGGTCCCTTAATATAATGCTCATTGTGCTTGATATCATTCCACCAGCACTATCACCTGCAAGAGCGATCTTATTAGGATTTATTCCCAATTTAGAACTATTTTCTTGCACATAATCCCAAAGAAATAAGCAATCCTCAATTGGTGCAGGAAACTCATTTTCTGGACAAAGTCTGTAATCAAGTGAAATCACTTTAGCATCACACTTATCTGCGAGAAGTGAGCAAAAATAATCGTTAGTTAAGTGATCCCACAATACTAGACCTCCCTGGTGAAAAAAAAGAACCGCACCATCATGACTAGATATAATTTTAGGATAATAAATTCTAGCTTTGAGAGTTTCAACTGGGCCATTTAGCTCTATATCTTTAATTTTAATTTTCTTGACTCGAGGTAGACCTGTTAAGTCAAATTTTTTTGCCGCTTCTCTATAATCATGAGTAGTAATACGAGTTTTTTTCATTTCTTTTTCAGAGAGTTTTTCTGCAACTTGAATATTTAGATCTAGCTGATTTCCATCAATTACTAATGGTGGACCAGCAATTAATTTAAGGACCGATTTAGGAAGAACTCTAAGTATATCTAAAATGATGTTTTCAAATCTCATTCATTTTGATTTTAAATTGCATTAAAACCAAATTCAAGTGAAGCATCAGTTATAGCGTGATGAAAAGATCCAGCAAAGCTTCTTAACGCCATAATATTAAATGTTATAGGGTCATCATTGACCATATCGATAGAAACTGTAATGCCGTGATAAACTGAGTTTGCACAATTATTCTTTCTAAAATTATTGAGATTGAGCGGTGATCCTTTTTTGATTATATTAAGTGCATCTTTTCCTTTAACTTCAAGAATTGCCCTTGAGTGTGATAGATCAGTAATTGCAAAATCATCATCTTCACATTGTCTCTCAATTTCTTGAATAATGTTATTATTATGAGAAAGTATCATCCAAACATTTGGTGCTTGCCATTGTATTCTTAAGTTCTCATTACCTGTAGATAGCCCTGATTCAGTTGGAAGTTTATAGCTATCTAGTGAAAAATTATTAATGTCAAAATTACTCTTTTTAAATTTAGAGAGTTGATAAATTTTTATATTTGTGATCTCTCTTATAGCTAATAATTTAGCCTGATCCTTATTTTTACAATTACCGTGGATCCCTAATTCATGTGAATTTGATAATGGAGAAATTTTACTCATGAACGCACTCTTTTTCCCTCAGGATCTACATAGTGTTGAGATACAATTTCAACAGGGATTATTTTATTTTTGAGAGGTGATACGGCAAATAGCTTTTCACCTTTTTTATTTTTACCATCTTTAATAATTGCTAGTGAAAAAGGATTATCATATTCAACACTCCAACAAGAAGCAGATACATGACCTAGTTTAGGATTTGGAAAGCTTGCTTTTGCATTTTCCACAAGATAAGAACCTTCAGGTATTGATGTTTTTTTATCAATTGGAACAACTCCCACAATTTTCTCTCTATTATTCTCTGTAAATGCCTTTCTATTAAGAGATCTCTTTCCAATAAAATCTTTTTTCTGACTAAGCATTCCTTCTAGAGAAAGGTCATAAGCAATCGTTCGCCCATCGATCTCAGAACCAGCAACATGACCCATTTCAATTCTAAGTGTTGAAAGAGCTTCAGTGCCATAAGGCTGTATACCAAAATCTTCACCTTGACTTATAATTTCATTCCACATTTCCTCTCCATAATCAGACATTACATTCATTTCAAAGGCTAATTCACCTGAAAAAGAGATACGAAAAACTCTCGCAACGGTATTTTTAAATTTTAATTCTTTGAAGCCCATAAATGGAAATCCTTCATTGCTCATATCCTCTTCAGGAAAAAGTCTTTGAAGCAATTCTCTAGATTTTGGACCCGCAATAGCAGCTCCTGCCCATTGTTCAGTGGTTGATACAACATTAACATCAAGCTCTGGCCAGACAACTTGAAGGTAATATTCAAGATGCGAAAGAACATTTGCAGCTTGTGCTGTTGTGGTTGTCATATGAAAATGGTTTTCAGCTATTCGTGTTGTAGTTCCATCATCAAAAACCATTCCATCTTCTCTCAACATCACACCATATCGTGCTTTTCCGACAGGTAATTTTAGAAAGGCGTTTGTATATACTCGATTAAGAAACTCTGCAGAGTCTTTTCCTTTAATATCAATTTTTCCAAGTGAAGTTACATCACAAATACCAACATTTTGTCTTACATTAAGTGCCTCTCTTTTTGCCGCTTCTTGGAGAGTCTCATTACCTCGCTTATAATATCTTGGGCGTAGCCATAGTCCTGCATCAACAAATACAGCATTATTTTTTTCGTGCCATTCATGGATTGGAGATTTTCTTGTTGCACGATAATTTTTTCCAACTTCACGACCAATAATAGTTCCAATAGTTACAGAAGTATAAGGCGGTCTAAAAGTTGTGTGTCCAACTTCTGGAACAATTTTCTTTTCTAGATCCGAAACCAGTTGTAGACCATTCAGATTACTTGTTTTACCTTGGTCTGTAGCCATTCCAAGAGTAGTATATCTCTTTACATGTTCAATTGATCTGAAACCTTCTCTTACTGCTAATTGGATATCTGAAACAGCCACATCATTTTGAAAATCAACAAATCTCTTATAGTGTTTGTTATCTGCGACGGGCATACACCAGAATTTATCATGAGAACCAAAATCCTTTTCATCTGAAATTGGGACAGAAATTTCTCTACCATTTTTTGTGATTTCATCTGAAAGCTGATATCCCTTATTGAAACCATCAGCTAAACTTTCTTTTAATGTAAAAGAACCATTAGCTGAGCCAATAACAGTTTCTTTCTGTCTTGATTGATCAGGTAAAAATGTATCTGTTTCACTTTCGTATTTAAGTTTGTTTCCTGATTGAGATGCAAGATGAACAGTAGGTGTCCAGTTGCCAGATACAAAAATAGAGTCACATGGAATTGTTGTTAAATTTTTATAGCCATCTTTAGATTCGGTAAGTTCACCAATGGTAGCAGATTTAACTTTTTTGTATCCAGCAGTGTTAGCAATCCCATGGTTAAATTTAATTTCTATTCCTATATTTTTAGCTTCGATGACTACTCCAGCATCAGATGATTTTCTCGTATCTAAAATAACTGTATCTATTCCATGAGCTTTAAACTCAATAGCTGTTTCATAGGCTGTATCATTGTTTGTGAAGATAATTGGTTTTTTTCCTGGTAGAACTCCATACACTTTTAAATATTCACGAGCAGACGATGCCAACATGATGCCAGGCCTATCATTGTTAGCAAAAATAAGAGGTCTTTCAATTGAACCAGTAGATATTAAAACTTGTTTAGCTCTTATGTACCAAAGTCTTTGACGAGGAGTATAAGGCTCAGGGTTATTGAGATGATCTTTACATCTTTCAAACATGACAAGCATATTATGATCATAGTAGCCAAAAACCTGAGAACGTTTTTTTATGATTACATTTGGCATAGATTTTAATTCACTAATAGAATCTTCAACCCATTCGTCTCCATTCTTATTGCCAATAGTCACATTATCAGTCAGTAACGATCCACCAAATCGAGCTTTATCCTCGGCAAGAATAACACGCGCTCCATTTTTTGCAGCAGATAGGGCACTTGCGATACCAGAAGGTCCCGATCCAACAACTAGAATATCACAATGTTCATACTGATGTTCGTAGCGATCAGGATCAGGATCCAAAGATGCCTTTCCCATTCCCGCAGCCTTTCTTATAAAAGGTTCGTAAACATGATACCAAAAACTTTTTGGCCACATAAATGTCTTATAATAAAAGCCAGCAGGAAAAAAACGATTTAAAAAATTATTTATTCCTCCAACATCAAAGTTTACTGATGGCCAACAATTCTGACTTTCAATCCTTAAGCCTTCTACTAATTCTACCTCAGTAACATTAACATTTGGCTCTGTAATATTGTCTTTATATAATTGAACTTTCCCATTTGCATCCTCAACTCCCGCAGCAATAATACCTCTTGGCCTGTGATATTTAAAACTTCTTCCAATGAGATGAACACCATTTGCCAGTAAAGCTGAAGCTAAAGTGTCGCCTTTATAGCCGTTATATTTTTTACCATTAAATATAAAGCTAATTTCTTTACTTCTATCAATGAGGCCGCCAGATGCTATTCTAAATTCTTGAGACACTTTAGGGATTTTCTTTCATTTCCATTGTTTGAATAATATCGTGAGTAGCTGTGTTTCGCAGAACTTTAAACCATTGACGACATCCTGAAATATGATGCCATAGTTCTAAGTGATTACCTCTTGGGTTCTTTCGATAATAAACAAAATTGTCCCAATCTTGATCCGAAACTTCAGTATTTAATTCTGGTCTCTTTACAGTTGCATCCCCACCATAGGCAAATTCATTTTGAGATCTATTTCCACAATATGGACATTTTATTTCAAGCATAATTAACTAATCCAGGTTTTTGTTCCAAGTCCTTTTTCGTCAATTAAGTGTCCTGTATGGAATCGATCTAATTTAAATGGAATATTTAATTCATGAGGCTCATTACAGGCAATGGTATGAGCAAAAGTTAGGCCTGACACTGGTGTTGCTTTAAAGCCACCATAGCACCAACCACAATTTAAGTAGACGCCATCAATGTGAGTTTTATCAATTATAGGAGAACCGTCCATGGACATATCCATAATTCCACCCCATGTTCGTAATATCTTTAATCGACTTAAATTGGGAAAAAGTGCGACACCCTCAGTTAGAACATGTTGGATTGTAGGCAAATTTCCTCTTTGGGCATAACTGTTATATCCATCTAAATCTCCACCCATAACCATTTCACCTTTATCAGATTGGCTACAATAAAAATGACCAGCGCCAAATGTTACAACTCCATCAAGCAGAGGTTTCACCGGCTCTGAAACGCAAGCTTGTAAAACATGAGCCTCAATTGGAAGAGTCATATTTAATTTTTCGGCTAGTATGGAAGTACTTCCTGCAACACAAAGCCCAACTTTATTTGTTTTGATATTACCTTTTGATGTTTGTACTCCAATGACTTTGCCATTCTCAATATCAAAACCGTTTACTTCACAATGTTGTATTATGTCTACTCCCATGTCATCAGCTGCCCTTGCGTATCCCCATGCAACTGCATCATGTCTTGCCGTTCCACCAATTGGCTGAAGAAGCCCTCCAAAAATCGGGAATCGAGCATTCTCAGTAAAATCTGCAAATGGAATCATCTTTCTTACCTCTTCTCTTCCAAGAAGTGCTGCATCAATTCCATTCAACCTCATTGAATTTCCTCTTCTAGCGTAAGCGTTTAATTGAGCATCTGAGTGAGCAAGATTTAGTATTCCTCTAGGTGAATACATTACATTATAATTTAATTCCTGACTCAGGTCTTTCCACATTTGCATTCCTTGTTCATAAAACAAGTTATTTGCATCATGCATATAATTAGATCTTAAAATCGTGGTATTTCTTCCAACATTTCCCCCACCAATCCAACCTTTTTCTAGAATAGCGATATTTTTTAGATCGTAATATTTTGCTAAATAATAAGCAGTCGCTAATCCATGACCACCGCCACCAATGATAACTGCTTCATATTCTTTTTTTGGCTCAGGATCTCTCCAAGCAACATCCCAATCTTTATGATGATTGAGAGCATTTTTAACCAGACTGAATACTGAGTATTTTTTCAAAACACATAACCTTTAAAGTTTAATTATATAGAACGATTTTGCTCAACTCCAAGGAAAGGGACTGTTTGATGTAGGATGTAGCTTGCCTTCTTCATATCTTGAGAATCTGAACGGTTCTAATAAGCTACTTTTTTCACCAAGGATTTCATCGGCAACAAGCTTTCCTACGCCTAACATTTTATATCCATGATTTGAGTCAGCAATCATGTAAACATTTTCTCTAAATTGATCAAATACAGGAAAAGAATCAGGAGTAAAACATCCTAGTCCACCAGTAGCACCTTTCTTAAACAAGTGCGATTTTCCCTCAAATCTTTTATGGCAGAACGCTAGTGCAGAAGTCCACATATGGGCAAAGTTATCATCAATCACAAAATTTTTAGATGATGGTCCATAAGGATCTACTTCTATTCCAGCTCCTCCAGGCTTACCTACTTTGTATGGAGAAGCCCCACCTTGAATTCCTCCAAAATGAAAATCAGGCTTATAATAAATTCCCCATAATTTATCTGTGATTAGAGATTTATCGACATCAGAATAAAGAGGTGCGTCAGTATCAACATGAATGACAGGAGGCATGTTCCCATCTTCAGTTTTTAAGAAATTTGGATCAACGTTGAGAACTCCTTCAACTAAAAACCAGTATTGCCACATGGGAATATTTTCATGAACTGTTCCATTGCTTTTAATACTAACTTCTTTTGGTAGCTCTAGCATATTCCAAAATGATTGTGCCCAAGGACCTGCACCGATTATAACTTGATCGCACTTTATTGATCCTTTATCAGTGTCCACAGCAGTTACGGCATCAGAGTTTGAACCATATTGAAAACCTTTAACTGTAACCCCTGTTAAAAGTCTTACACCTTCATGTTCAGCCTTATCAGCTAAACCATACATAGCAGATGTATTATTAGCATAACCTCCTCTTTTTTCATGAAGCACGCTCGTAATTCCTTTTGCTTGCCAATCACCAAACATTGATTTCATATATTTTTCAGAATCTTCTTTTCCTTGAATGAACTCTGAGTCGTATCCAATATTTTTTTGTTGTTCATATATGGAAGTAACATCTTCTTCCATACACTCTGGACTGATCTGCATATAACCAACACTGTGATAATGATATGCTTTAGGGTCTGTTTCCCAAACTTCTACTGAGTGCGCCATTAACTCTCTCATTGCAGGTTGAAAATAATTATTTCTTACCACGCCACATGCAACCCCAGTTGCTCCTGCAGCAATTGAGTCTTTTTCAATAATTAAGATTTTACTTCCATCGCCTTTCCCTTGTGCTTTTAATTTTGCAGCCAAATGGTAGGCCGTGCTTAGTCCATGAATTCCAGCACCGATAATTACATAATCAGCTTTATCAGGTATCGACATTATTTAATCCTAAATTTTAAATCTAATAATTAGCATTTTTCTTACTTCGCGATAGTTGTCAATTCAAATTTGATGTATGCTTGACGATATAAATGGATATTAATTTAGAAAATTTTAACGTAAGAAAAACAAACCCTTATGATGCTGGAATCATAGGTCTTCCAGATGGAGTTGAGCGCTATGTAGCAAAAGCCATGGGGCTGACTGGAATTGAGTTCTTTAAGGGTGACCATATTTCAATTAAAAATGTTGAAGGAAGTCAAAAAGCTGAAGTTGTTGTTTTTGATAGTGCGGGAAAGTCTTCACCAGAATCAATTGGATCGAAAAGTAATGGTGATGCTATTTTTGCTAAAGAAGTATTATCGAATAAATCAAAAAAAGATTATTTATTATCAAAATTAAAGAAGAAAAATATTGATTTTCATAAAGCCCATTCAATTAATCTGTTTGATCAAGAGACAATTGCTGGAACAGTTGAAGAGTTTACCTGTGAAAATGATGGATTCATTATTATTGCTGCCCCGGGTACTGATATGTCAGTTGACAGTCAAAATCCACCAACTGATTTAGAGGTTAAAATTAAAAGGCTAAATAAGACGAATAACAAAGCTAATTATTATTTACCCCCTCCTTTAGCAGAGATTAAAGAAGAGTTTATTGTCGATAACAGTACAGCAATATCATATGAAGTTGAAGCAGGTGATTTTATTCAAGTGATTGATTTATATGGAAGGCAGTGTTCTGATTTTCAAGTTTTTGACTCTTTAAAACTAGAAAAAGGAAAAGAGCTGTCGATAGATCCAATGGTTACAAGAAGTATTATTGGAATGAATTATGCAGTGCCAGGACTATTTTCAAAATATTTTGACCAGGATCAAGATGCGTTAGTTGAAGTCATTCAAGATACTTGTGGTAGGCATGATACTTTTGGAAATGCATGCAGCTCAAAGTACTATGAAGATGTTGGGTATTTTGGTCATGCAAATTGTTCAGATAATTTTAACAAAGCATTGGATACCTACGGTGTAGAAAAAAGAAGAGCCTGGCAGGCTATTAATCTATTTTTTAATACTGGTCTTGATGCAACAAATGTTTTCTTTTTTGATGTACCGTGGTCAGTGCCAGGAAATTATGTGCTCTTTCAAGCACAAAAGAACTTAGTCTCTTTGTCGTCTGCTTGCCCTTGTGACATTGATGCAGCTAATGACTGGAACCCGACAGATATTTGCGTTAGAATTTACTCCAAGGAGAATTTTTTCTCTAAAGCAATAGGATATCGAAAGAGTGTGGAAGCAGATATAGATTTAACAAAGCAAACAGGTTTTCACGACAGAACCTCAAAGTTAACAAAAGATTACATTGAATTCGCTGGTGTTTGGATTCCTCGAAAATTTGACAATCATGGAACCGTAGCGGAGTACACCGCCTGTCGAAATAATGTTGTTATGATGGACCTGTCATCACTAAAAAAGTTTGAAGTTATTGGTCCCGATGCAGAAGAGCTAATGAATACTGCATTAACTAGAAATGTAAAGAAACTATCAGTTGGTCAAGTTGTATACACAGCAATGTGTTATGAAAATGGAACGATGATCGATGATGGAACACTTTTTAGACTGGGAGACACCAATTTTCGATGGATTGGTGGAAGTGATTATTCTGGAGAATGGTTACGTGAATTAGCTTTAAAATTAAATTTGAGAGCTTCAGTTAAATCTTCTACAGATCAATTACACAACCTTTCGGTTCAGGGTCCAAACAGTCGTAAAGTTTTATCAAAGATAATGTGGACGACACCTGCAAGTCCTGGAATTGAGGATTTGAAATGGTTTCATTTTAATATCAGCCGATTAAACGATCATCAGGGCATACCGGTTATGTTGTCTCGAACTGGTTATACAGGAGAACTTGGATATGAAGTTTATTGTCATCCAAAAGATGCTCCTGCAGTGTGGGATGCAATTTGGGAAGCTGGACAAGAATATGATATAGTTCCAATGGGCTTTGATGCTTTGGATATGCTTAGAATTGAAGCAGGATTGATTTTAGGAGGAAACGAATTTAGTGACGAGACAGATCCTTTTGAGGCAGGTATTTCATTTACGGTTCCACTTAAATCAAAAGACGCAAATTTTATCGGTCGTGATGCTTTGATCAGAAGAAAAGAGAATCCTCACCGAAAATTAGTGGGGCTTGAAATCCAAGGCAATGAAAGATGCGGTCATGGAGATTGCGTTCACATCGGAAAAGGACAGATTGGCGTTATTACGAGTGGTATGATTTCCCCAACTCTCGATAAGAATATTGCATTTTGTCGAATAGACGTTCATTCATCAGAAATAGGTACTGAAGTTGAAGTGGGAAAGCTTGATGGTCATCAAAGAAGATTGAAAGCTAAGATAATTGAGTTTCCATTTTATGACCCCACAAAAAGCAGAGTAAAAGCATAAAAAGAAAAATATATCTACCAGTAGTATGAGCTTTAAATAGTTTATCAACATCTAGGTATTGATAAGAAGAATTATAAAATTTTCATTTCAGATTAATAACAATATGTGCGTATAATATTTGTAGGATTAATTAAATATTACAAATCTAGGAGAATAAATAATGAAAAAAATGATAAGTTTTTTATCTGCTTTTTTAATTGTTACGGGTATTTCACTTGGAACAGCTAGTGCAGATAAAAGTGGAGTTGTTAAAATTCCTACTCACAACTGGTCAAGCCAACTTGTTGGTGCTGAAGTAGTTGGTGAGTTGTTGAAAATGGTTGGCGAGGAAATTGAATACATTCCAATGGATAGCCAGACTGTTTATCAATCAATGGCTGATGGAGACATCGATTTAGTTCATGAGATTTGGGAGGGTGCATTCGGTGCATCTTACGAGAAGTCTCTTGCAACTGGAAACGTAGAAGAAATCTTAACTCATGATGCTGTTACAAGAGAAGATTGGTGGTATCCAAATTTTGTTGAAGAAACTTGCCCTGGCTTACCTTCATGGGAAGCATTAAATGCATGTTCAGATCAGTTTGCAAGAGCTGACTCTGGAGGCAAAGGTGTATTTATTGGTGGTCCAGTTGACTGGTTAAAGCATGATGCTGAAAAAGTTGAAGCTTTAGGCATGAACTTTGAAGTAAGAAATGCTGGTTCTGCTGGAGCAATTTGGGCTGAATTGGATTCAGGTGTTGCTCAAAATAAGCCTGTAGTAATCTTTAACTGGAGTCCAAACTTTATTGGTGCGAAGTACCCAGGAAAATTTGTTGAGTTTCCAACTCATGATCCTAAATGTACAACTGATGCATCATGGGGTGTAAATCCAAATGCTCTTTATGACTGTGGTAACCCAGCAAGTGGATACTTAAAACTTGCAGTTAACAAAGACTTTAGCAAAAACCATCCTGCTGGATACAAAGTATTAAAGCAGATGAACTTTTCTGGCCCTGATATTGATAAAATGGCCAACTATGTTGATACTGATGGTTTAGAAGTTCCAGCTGCTGCTCAAAAGTGGTTAGATGAACATGAGTCTAAATGGTCTAACTGGGTAAATTAATACTTTTTAGTACTTACTAATTTACTTAGTTTTAAAGAAAGAAATTAAACGAACCAGCTTGTTGCTGGTTCGTTTTTTTTTAAAATATGATACTCTTTCTCTAGATTTATGAATGATAATATAAAAATCTCATGTAAGAATATTTGGAAACTATATGGTGAAAATCCTGAAAAATTTCTTGCGGCGAATGATTATAATCCTTCAACAAATTTAATTAAGTCTGAAAAGTATATTCCAGCAGTTCGTGATGCAAATATTGATGTAATGACTGGAGAAATATTAGTCATTATGGGCTTAAGTGGCTCAGGAAAATCTACTTTGCTGCGTTGTATGTCAAAGTTAATTGAGCCAACTCATGGACAAGTTTTTTTTGAAGGAAAAGATTTGATTAAAGCTACTCAAAAAGAATTGATTGAGATTCGAAGGCATAAAATGGGAATGGTCTTTCAGCATTTTGCTTTACTTCCACATAGAACAGTTCTTCAAAATGTTGCCTTTCCTCTCGAAGTTCAAGGTATTGATCGTGATAAAAGAGAGTCACGCGCTGAAGATGTCATAAAACTTGTAGGGCTGGAAGGACGAGAAAAATATTATCCAAGAGAGCTTTCTGGGGGTCAGCAGCAAAGAGTAGGTCTTGCTCGATCATTGGCAGTTGAACCAGATGTATGGTTTTTAGATGAACCTTTTTCTGCATTAGATCCATTGATTAGAAAAGAAATGCAAAATGAATTTCTAAGACTTCAAAGCATGCTTCAAAAAACAATTGTATTCATCACCCACGATTTTGATGAGGCAATAAGATTAGCGGATCGAATCGTGATTATGAATGAAGGCAATATTGTTCAAGTTGGTAATGCAGAGGAATTAATTACCAATCCCGCAAATGATTATGTAGCAGAATTTACAAAAGATATACCAAGAGCAAAATTACTTTCGGTCGGAAGTATCATGAATAAACAAAAGATCGAGGGAGCTGAAATAAAAGTATCTCAACATGCAAAGGTTTCTGAGATTGCAAAAGAAATTTTAATGAACAACGCTCCTGCAGCAGTAACTGATGATAACTCTAATATTGTTGGCAGTATTACAAAACAAGATATTGTAGACGTTCTATTTGAAAAAGAATGAGTATTAATAATTTTTTTAAGTCTGGTTTCTTTTTTATATTTGCACCATTTTTAATTTTAATATCATTAAAACCATTTTTACCTAAGTGGTCATTGGTGCCTCCAAAGAGTTGTCTTGGAGGATGTGGTACAATAGAAGGTATGATTCCATTTGTTCAATGGACTAATGATGGAATTCAATTTTTAAGAAGTTATGAAATATTTGGTCTTTTTACTTTTAGAGAGTTTACTCGCTCAATTGCTGATGGAGTGGATGTCTTATTAGGTTTTACCGAAGCCGTATTACATAAAGGGTTTGCTGATGCTGGTATTGGGCCAATGCCTTGGATCATGATTTTTGGTCTTGCGATTGTTCTTGGGCTGTACTTAAAAGGATGGAGACTCGCACTACTAGGCGGAGGCTGTTTTTTTTACCTAGCTCTTTTTAGTCAGAGAGGTATTTGGGAACTATCAATGAAGACTTTATCTGCAATTGCAGTTTCAACACCTTTAGCAGCTATTATTGGAATAGCTCTAGGAATTTTAGCCGCTAAAAGAAAAAGAATTCATAGTTTTGTATGGCCATTTTTAAATGTGCTTCAATCACTTCCACATTTTTCATACTTAATTTTGGTCGCTATTTTTTTTGGGATTGGCTCTAAAGCTGGAGTTATAGCTACAGTTATTTTTGCTTTCCCACCTATGACCCGTCTTACGATACTTGGATTAAAAGGTGTATCACCAGAAATTATTGAAGCAGGCATCATGGCAGGATGTACTAGGTTGCAAATGTTATTCAAAGTTGAATTACCTGCTGCTCGTGCATCTATTATGCTTGGTATTAA
>CACIBF010000014.1 GCA_902584815.1 uncultured Pelagibacteraceae bacterium | reverse complement strand
AATGGAAGCAGTTAGTACAAATATTGTTGGAACAGAAAATCTGATCAATGCCGCTATTTTTAATAAGGTCCAGAAAGTTGTTGTCTTAAGTACTGATAAAGCTGTTTATCCAATAAATGCTATGGGTATTTCAAAAGCCATGGCCGAAAAAATTGCAGTTGCAAAGGCTCGATCATTAATTAGCCAAAAAAAAACTATAATTTGTTGCACAAGATATGGAAATGTTATGGGTTCTCGAGGATCTGTAATTCCACTTTTCATAGATCAGATTAAAAACAAAAAAGAAATTACTGTTACTGATCCAAATATGACAAGATTTTTAATGTCACTAGAGGACTCAGTTAATTTAGTATTACATGCGTTTCAAAAATCTTCTCAAGGAGATATTTTTATTCAAAAATCTCCATCCGCAAGACTTAAGGATCTTATACAAGCACTAAACGAAATATTTGATTCAAATAATAAGATTAAGGTAATTGGGACTCGTCACGGTGAAAAACTTTATGAGACCCTAATTTCAAGAGAAGAGATGGCTAGAAGCAAAGAAACAAAAAATTATTTTAAAATAATGACTGACCAAAGAGATCTAAATTATAGTCACTATTTTTCAGAGGGACAGCTTGATATTTCTAATGAAAATGACTACACATCACATAATACTAAAATTTTAAGTATTGAGGAAATTAAGAAAATTTTATTAAATTTAAAATTTGTTCAGGATTCTCTTAATGATTAAGGTAATGACAATTGTTGGTACAAGACCTGAATTGATTAAATTATCTAGAGTCATCAACGAACTAGATATCTGCACTAATCATGTTTTGGTTCACACAGGTCAGAACTACGATGATGAATTAAATAACGTTTTTTTTAATGAACTTGAGATAAGAAAACCAGATCATTATTTAGATGCAGCTGGTCAATCATCAATAGCAACTATTGGACAGATATTAATTGAGTCAGAAAAAATTTTAATAGAAGAAAAGCCAAACGCAATATTGATTTATGGCGATACAAATAGCTGCATGGCAGCACTTGCAGCAAAACGATTGAAAATTCCTGTTTTTCATATGGAGGCGGGAAATAGATCATTTGATGAGAGAGTTCCAGAAGAAATTAATCGGAGAATTATTGATCATATAAGTGATATCAATATGCCATTAACTGAACATGCGAGACAATACCTCATTATGGAAGGAATAAAACCTGAGACAATAATTAAGACTGGCTCTTGTATGCATGAAGTTCTTGAATTTTATAAAGATAAAATTCAATCTTCCTCAATAATCACAAAATTAAGTTTAGATACGGATAAGTATTTTTTAGTTAGTGCGCATAGAGAGGAAAATGTTGATGATAAGGAACGGTTAATTTCACTTTTGAATTCGCTTAATAGCATAGTAAAAAAATATGACTCTAAGGTTATTTTTTCTGTGCATCCTAGGACTCGCAAGCGACTTGATGACTTAGAAGATTTAAAAATTGATGAAAGAATAATTTTTATGAAAGCAATGGGTTTTATAGATTATATCAAGCTTCAACAAAATGCAGTTTGTATTTTATCTGATAGTGGAACAATATCTGAGGAATCATCTTTATTAGGTTTAAATTCAATTATGATACGTCAAGCTCATGAAAGACCTGAAGGCATGGATGAAACTACAGTTATTATGTCTGATATAAAAGAACAAGAATTATTAAATGCAATAGAGGTATCTTTAATTCACAAAAATAGTGAGAGTATAAAACTATCCAAAGTCAGGGATTATAACGGAGGACATGTTTCAAAGAAGGTAGTAAGAATTATTACCAGTTACATTGACTATATTAATAGAACTGTATGGAGAAATTATTGATTGATTTATTAATCTAATTTCTATAAGAATATTAGGGCTTATGGTTAATGATAATCAATCTGCATCGAACATGAATGAGGTCTCTGTTGCAGACCTTATAAAAAGTTTATACAAAAACTCTAAATTAATATTCATTTTTTTTATTTTAATATTTTTATTTAGCTCAGCTCTTTTTTCTCTTATTAATATAATTAAAGTTGAAAAAAGTTATATGCTCCTAGAGCTTACTACAGAAGTATTTAAAGAAATAAAAGATATCAATAAAGATTTTTATATATCAGAAAACAAATTAATTAGTGTTGAAAATGTAAAAAAAGCATTAGAAGTTTCTGAGTTAGAAAATGATTATGACTTAATAAATATTCATAAATATACATTCTTAACAAATTCAAAAAAAATAAGAGAAATAAAAGATTCTCTTAATATGAATACAAAAAATTTAATTAAAGAATTGGCAGTTGAAGCTAAGCAATTAGATGAATTAATATTAACTCTTAATGATATAAACAATAAGTACTTTGATCTTTCATTACAATTAAACAAAACTAAAATGAACTCGCGTGATGCTACTATTTACCTTAACAGCTTGGTTGAAGTAATGAATCAGGAATTAAAATATATTATGCACACAAATCAAACTATGCTGTCTGAAATAAACAAAATAGATTTTAGGTCAAAGAACTTTTCAGTAAAAGCATTTGATAAACTTAATGTTATTTTTGAGCAATTTGAAGAAATTGAAAAATTCAAGATGTTTATTCAAGCATATAACTTATCAGCAATTGAAAATGAAATAAACTTTCTTAAAAATGCTATTCGTGAATCCAGCATTAAAAATAAAAATCTTCACGACTATATTTTATTTTATCATAATAACAAATTGTATGAAACAAACTATAGAATTGATGCATTAAATATATCCTTAAACAATATAAGTATATCTCAGAATAATGACTCAGTTGGTGAAGATGAAAATCAACTGGAGCAATCTGAAAATAATAATTTTTATAATATTAATTCAGAATTTATGATGGACTTATTTGATTTAGGTCGTGAAATTGATCTAAGTGATCAAAGACGTTCTTTTATTGAAGATCTTAATTTAGAAATGTTATACAGAGCTAAGCTTAATGCGAACCTTAATTTCTATAATGATAGTTCTGTTATATTAAGAGAATTTTCAGAGGAAGAACTTGCTAGTTATTTTAATTCATTGATCGACAAATTAAATGATATAAGCACAGAGATAATGGATATTGCGGATAATAATGATTATTTTGAAATGAATGGGCCAATTTACCTTGATGTTACGGGACAAAAGTTTGATTTTATTACATTTATATACTTGCTTATTTTGTCTTTTATTTTAGCACTTACTTTTATTTTCATTAAAAAATCTCTTTCTTAAAATTTTTAATTGATATTGAAATTAATTAGTTTTTTTTAATTTTTTTTTGATAATTATCTTAAATGAAGAAAATCTTGATTATTACTCCATATTATGATCCTGAAGATTTTCCTATTAATTCATTTGCTCAACAGCTAGTAAAAGATAAAAATGAGGTGACAGTAATTACAGGATTACCAAATTATAGAAACTTCTCTTTTTATCGTGGGTATTCATTTTCAGGTCCTTACAAACAAATCATTAACAATGTAAAAGTCTTAAGGGTTCCAATCATCCCACGTTATTCAAATTCTAAACTTTCAATTTTTATTTTTTATTTATCTTATTTTTTAAGTACTTCAATTTTTCTTTTATTTTTTTCTTTAATAAAAAGAAATAAATTTGATCACATGATGAGCTTTTGTGGATCTCCTGTTTATGTAGGATTACTTACAAATTTTTTTTCTAAAATTATTAATTGTCAAAATTCTCAATGGGTGCAAGACATATGGCCTGAAGGAATCGAAAGTACGGTCGGCATTAAATCAAATTTTTTAAAAAAATGTATTAATTTTTTACAAAATTTGATGTGGAATAAATCTGATATTCTTTTTGCTCAATCAGATGATCTATCTCTTTTTCTCTCAGAAAATACTAAATGTAAAAAAATATCTACTCTCTATAACCCTGTAAGAATAGAAAATATTTCAAGGCACAAAGAGTTAAAAAGTGACAAAACAATTTTCTCTTTTATGGGAACAATTGGTAAAGGTAGGTCAATAGAGTCATTAATTGAAAGCTTTAATTCACTTAAAGATAGCAATATATTTTTAAATATTTGTGGTGATGGTCCAGAACTACCAAACTTAAGGAAAAAGTATACTAGTAAAAATATTATTTGGCATGGCTGGCTGAACAGCAATCAACTTGATGAAATAGCAGAATTATCAAATTTTTTTATTTTTGGCCTTGAGAATCTCGGACGGCAATCTCATATTTTGCCAAGTAAACTACAGACCTATTGCATGTATGGAAAACCAATTATCTGTTTTTCTGGCGGTGCACCTAAAAATCTTATTCTGAATAATAAAATTGGTTTTGTTAGTGAAAATTTTAATAAGATGGATATGATAAAAACATATAAAATCGCAATTAATTCTACACATGACGAAAGAATGACAATGTCTAGAAATGCTATCAATACTTTTAATAATCATTTTAAAAGCCAAATTACTGTAAAAATTTTTTTAAATGAAATTGAATGAACTTTATTCTACTCAGCATTTCTACTTACTTAATAGGAAATATTTATTCTAAATTATGGAAAAATTTTAATAAAGAAAGTATTATTCCCACAGGTTTTGGTTTCTTTCTAATTTTTATTATTTTACTAGTATTTTTTTTTAGTAAAATTGACTTTAATGATAATAGAACAATAAACTTTATTCTTTTTCTTAAATTAATAGCAACGCTATATTTTTTTGATGATTTGTATGGCTTACCTGCCATATCAAGATTTATTCTTCAATTTTTGCTTGGGTCTTCATCAGTTTATTTTTTGCTTACAATTAATATTAATAACTTTGGAATCTTTGAAATTGTAATTATATTTGGAATTTTGAGTATTTTCTTTTCAAATGTAATTAATTTTTACGATGGTCTTGACTTAAATTTATCAATTTTAATGTTCATTGGTCTCTTGCTGTCACTTATTTTTAATCAAGATACAATTTTCATAAATAATTTAATTTTTTTTTCATTATCTTTTATTATAGGTTTTTCATTCTTAAATCTAAGACCTCAAACTCTTTATTTTGGAGACTCTGGCTGCTTTATGTATACCGCAATATTATTCACAATAATATTGCCAAATCTTAACATTGGTAATTATAAAATCCTGCTTGTTCTTAGTAGTCTAGCGCTGCCAAGTTTAGATCTTATATATGTCAATTTTTATAGAATATATCTTGGTGAAAATCTATTATCTCGTAATTATCATTATTTGTATCAAAAGGTTTTTGCAAAATATAGAAATTACAGTTATTTATTTTTACAGCCAATAAATATGATATTAATTCTTATTTGTGGTTATTTGATTAATATGATGTCAATTCCATTTTTAATTTCATATGCGATAAGTTCAATAATCATGACTGTTATTTTTTATTTTATCGTAAGGTTTTATTTAATTAAATAAGATAAACAATATGAAGAAGTATATAGTCGTGGGATATGGAAATCATGCAAGGGGAAAAATAATTCCATTATTAAAAGAGTTAAATCTTTTAAAAGGTGTTGTGACAAGGAAAGCTTTTGAAGACGATAAACTAGATACCTATAAAAATCTCGAGGAGGCGTGTAATATTGCCAATAATCAAACAACTTTTTTAATTTGCTCTCCTCCAAAATATCATTATAAACAAGCAAATTTTTTGATAAGAAAAAATTTTAATTTTTTAATTGAAAAACCTATTTTTATTAAAAAAAACGAATTTATAAAAATATATTCAAATCTTAATAAGAACAATTTTTTTAATGAATTGTTAATGTATAAACATAATGATATGTACTCTCGATTTATTAAAATTTGGAGTAAGTATAAAATTCAGATAAAAAAAATTGATATTACATTTGTAATACCAAGTTTTGCGAACGACTCCTTTAGATCAGAAAGAGATATTTCTTCATCTTTAATTTTTGACGTCGGTTATTATCCCATATCATTGTTAAATGAATTAAAAATTGATTTGTCAAATATTGAACTAAAAAAAGTTTCATTTTATGGAAACCCTAGAAAAGAGTTTTTTTATATTAGTTTAAATGATAAAATAAAAAGTAATATTAGAATAGGTATTAAAAAAAAATATAAGAATGAAGTAAAAATTCATTTACATAATGGTGATTATTTTACATTTGAGCCATTTTTTCATGGAATGGACATAAAAAAAATGATTAAAAAAAAAATTAATAAAAAAGAAAGTACTATTCATTTCAAGGACAAAAATGCTTTTAAAAATATGTTTATGTTAAATAGAAAATATTGGAAAGAAGATATCAAAAGAAATCATTCAACAATAATTGATAACTTATCCATAGTACAAAAAATTATTTCTCAATACAAAAAAAGGAAATTCATTTAATGACTATCTATAAAGAGTCTACATTAATAAAAAATATTCAAAGAAGTGAAGATAGCAGAGGAAATATTTTATCTATTGTTGACTACGAGGTTTCTAATGTTTCACTTATAAAATGTAATGCTGGTTCAATTAGGTCGAATCATTATCATTTGACTGACTGGCATTTGATGTATGTTTTACATGGTCAAATTGATTATTTTTTTAAAGGGTTGGATGAAAATAGTGAAGTTAAATATTTGAAAATCTGTGAAGGAGATAATATATTCACTCCTCCAAATGAGATTCATGCTACATATTTTCCGATAGAAACGTTGTTAGTTGTAAGTAGCAAAAACCCTCGAGATCAAGAGACATACGAAAAAGATACAGTGAGAGTTAATTTTATAAATGAAAACAATATAGAATCATATTTACAAAAGTTATCTTGTGAAACATTATAAGACTATAAAAAAATGTAGGCTTTGTGGGTCGAAAAAATTAAGTCAAACGCTCTCATTTGGTAAAGTTCCACTAGGAAATAACTTATTGTATAATCAAAGCTCTTCATTAAGAGCTAAAAAATATCCTCTAGGATTACAAAATTGTAATAGATGTAATCACTATCAGCTTTCACATGAAGTAAATCCTAAATTACTTTATGCAACAAACTATTCATACCTAACGGGTGTTGGAAAAAGTTTTATAAAACATTTTAAAGATTATGTGCCTTGGATTGAGAATAAATGTAAATTGTCTAAGGGTGATAAAATACTCGATGTTGGTTCAAATGATGGAACTTGCTTAAAATTTTTTAAAAAAAATAATTATAAAGTTATTGGAATAGATCCTGCAAAAATGCCAGCTATTAAAGCAAATAAATCAAAAATAAAAACATATAATATTTTTTTTAATGATAGAGGATCAGAAATTTTATTAAAAAAAGAGGGCAAATTTGATTTTATTACAAGTCATAATGTATTTGCTCATATTAGTGATTTAAGATCTGTATTTAAGAATATTTTTAAATTATTAAACGATGGTGGACATTTATGTTTTGAAGTTGGCTATTTTTTGAAAGTTTTACAAAATAATTTATTTGACACGATATATCATGAACATCTTGATTATCATCATGCTGCTCCTTTAGTACAATTATTAAGATCTCAGGGATTTAGTATTATTAGTTTAACTGAAAATAAAGTTCAGGGAGGATCATTAAGAGTATTATGTAGAAAAGATAATTTAAAAAAAATAAGTTATTCAGCTAATTTATTTTTACAAAAAGAAAGTAAATTTTTTAAAAAAAATAAAATAAAAATAAAGAAATGGAAGAATACAATCGAAAATAGTATGAATAAATTTGAAGAAATAATTAAAAAATACTATATGAAAAAATATGTAATCTCCGCTTATGGGGCTCCAACAAAAGCAACTTTATTATTGAAGTTAGCTAATTTATCAAGTCATAAATACTTAAACTATATTGTAGAGGATAATAAGCTTAAAATAGGAAGACATATCCCTTGCACAAAGATCAAAATTGTAGATTTCAAATACTTTAGAGAAAATAAGCCAAATATTTTGATTGTTCTTGCATGGAATTTCATAGATGATATCAAGGCTCAGCTAATAAAAAAGAAAGTTAAGGGTATTCTAATATTGGTTCCACTTCCAAAGATAAGAAAGATTTTAATATGATTTCAAGTATAAAAAAAGCTCTCGTAATTGCACCACATCCTGATGATGAGACTTTAGGCGCAGGTGGTACTATATGTAGATTTGCAGAGAGTGGAATTGAAGTATCAGTTTTGGTAGTATGTGGCCATATGCCTCCCTTATATACTGAAGAGACTTATCGTCAGACTGTAAGCGAGGCAAAAAAGGCTTTTAAAATTTTAGGAGTTGAGCATCATAAATTTTTAGACATACCGGCAACTAAAGCTAATGAAATGCCAGTTGCTGATTTAAATAAATTAATCAACGATTTTGTTACAAGTCAAAGACCTGATACTGTACTTATTCCTTTTCCAGATCGACATATAGATCATAAAATTGTTTTTGAATCTTCGATTGTTGCATGTAGACCAAACAGAAGTGATGCGCCAAATAATGTACTCATGTATGAAACAGTTTCAGAAACCCATTGGAATGTTTATGGTGCTGAGAATTGCTTTATTCCTGATTTATTTATAAATATTGATAATCAAATTGCAAAAAAGAAACAAGCATTTGACTGTTATAAGTCTCAAAATCAAGTAACTATCTCCAGATCTTCTGATACTCTAGAGGCATTAGCAAAATTTAGAGGCAGTCAAAATTCTTGTAAGTATGCTGAGGCATTTAAAGTAGCCCGCATACTTATGTGATTTTCAAAAATTATTTTAAATAATGAAAATAAACTCTTCGTTTTCTCTCACAAAAATAGACAGATTAGGTCTAATCTTTATTTTTCTAGATCTTATTTTCACAATTTTTACAATTTATTCCGCCTATTTCGTAAGGCTTAATATGTTTTATTACATTAGATTCTATGATATCAATTTAACAATTATAGTTTTAAGTTTTCTAAATATTTTTATTTTTTATTTTTTTGGTATTTATAATCAATTAATTCAATATTTTAATTTAAATATAATTTTAAGAATAATTTGTTCTTGTATTATAATTTCAGTTATATCAATATTCTTGATCACTATTTTTTCATTACAGATACCAAGATCTATTCCAATTATAAGCTCAGTTTTTTTCTGTTTAATTACAATTTTTTCACGACTACTAGTGTTTAATTTTATAAATTTTCATAATAAAAATAAAAATAATCGAGAGAGATCAATTTTATTTGGAGCTGGAGAAGCAGGGTTTCAACTCCTTGGTTCCGCTAAGAGACAAACTGATTATGACATACAAGCAATAATAGATGATGATCCAAATAAACAATATAGATCTATATTTAATTTTAATATTTTTCCAAGAGAGGAAATCAGGACATTAATAGATAGATTTGAAATAGATTCTATCTTGGTTGCAATAACTGATATTGATTCAAAAAAAAGAAAATTATTATATGAATACTTAAGTCAATTCAATGTAAAAGTTAAATTTTTACCTCAAGTAAATGAATATGTATCTTATGATTATGCTTCTTTTAGTGATCTACAAAAGCTAGATATTAATGATCTACTCATGCGAAATATTAATATCAGTTTAAGTGAAATCAAATCAAAAATAGAAAATAAAGTGATTCTTATTTCTGGAGCGGGAGGGTCAATTGGAAGTGAATTATGTATTGAGTCTATAAATTTTATGCCATCTAAAATTATTTTGTTGGATCATAGTGAGTTTAATCTATATAGGATATCTGAGTTACTTAAGAAGATAAGATTAAAACGAAACTTAAATTTTAAAATAATTTCTATTCTTTCATCTGTAAAGGATCGAGATAGAATAATGAAAGTTTTTGAGGATTATCATCCAGAAATTGTATATCATTCTGCTGCATATAAGCATGTATCATTAGTTGATGATAATATGATAGAAGCTGTAAATAATAATATTTTTGGTACATTAAATATTATTGATGCTGCAATTAGATTTAAAGCTCAAAGATTTGTTTTAGTTTCAACTGATAAAGCGGTAAGGCCTTCAAATATAATGGGGGCAAGTAAGAGATTTGCAGAGTTGTTAATTCAAGCAAAATCACATATCCAAGAGTCTAAGGATACAATTCTATCTATTGTTCGCTTTGGAAATGTTCTTGGATCATCTGGTTCTGTAATTCCTATCTTTTCTGATCAGATTCGTGAGGGTGGCCCTATAACTGTTAGAGACCCAAATGTTACAAGATATTTTATGACAATTAATGAAGCAGCAAAGCTTATATTAGAGGCTGATAGTATTGCTACTGGAGGAGAGGTTTTTGTCTTAAACATGGGAGAGCCGATAAAGATACTTGATCTAGCTAAAAAAATGATAAAGTTATCAGGAAACAAAGTCCAAGAAGACAAAAAAGACCCAGGTATTGCAATCAAATTCACTGGTTTGTTGAAATCTGAAAAAATGCATGAAGAGCTATTAATTGGTAAAAATCCAAGTAAAACATCTAATCCAGACATAATGATGGCAAATGAAAAATTTATAGATTGGAATATTCTATCAAAAAAATTGCATCAAATAAATCAACACTGCATTAACGGAGATATAATTCAATTAGTTGAATTGTTAGAAGAAATTACTGAATTAAAATATGAAAGATAATTTAAAAAAAAATAATTTAAGTAAAAATGGGAAGGGCAAAAATATTTCTATTTCTAAAGATGTTATCTTAGAAGGAGAAGTTATAATTGGTAATAATGTTGTAATTGAACCATACTGTATTATAAAAAATTCAAAAATTCTGAGTAATACACATATAAAATCTTATACACATATTGATCAGAGCAAAATTGGTTCTAATTGCAAGATTGGTCCATACGCAAATATAAGGCCAGGAAGCATAATTGAAAATAATGTAGAAATTGGAAATTTTGTTGAAATAAAAAAATCAAAGATTGGTTCTTTTTCAAGAATAAATCATATGACATTTGTCGGAGATGCTATTGTTGCTAAGAATGTTACATTAGGGGCTGGTACAATAACTTGTAATCATGATGGGAAAAAAATAAATAAAATAAAGATAAATGAAGGTGCATATATTGGTTCAGGAACAAAATTAATTGCACCTTTAAGAATTGGTAAAAAATCTATTATCGGGGCTGGATCAGTAATAACCAATAATGTTCCAGCTAATAAATTAACATTAAGCAGGTCTCAACAAATAACAATTAATAGAAGAAAGAAAAAGATTTGAATTTTCAAGATAAATTGACTTATTTTTCTGGCTACCTTCTATGTTTAGTTCCTTTCACATTATTAACAGGACCTTTTTTACCTGATCTACTAATATCTTTAATATGTTTATATTTTTTATTTATTAGCTTTAGATATAAACAGTGGCAATATTATAAAAATTATTTTTTTTATTTTTTTTTTATCTTCAGTTCTTATCTAATAATTAGGTCTATATTTTCAGAATTTATTTTTATCTCTCTTGAAGCAAGTCTATTTTATTTCCGTTTTGGAATATTCTCATTGGCTATTTGGTTTCTATTAAACCACAATAAAAATTTAATAAAAATGTTTACTGTAATTTTATTTATAACTTTTTTTGTTGCTGTAATTGATGGATATTTTCAATTTATTTTTGATCAAAACATATTTGGATTAACAGTTATAGGAGATCTAGAAGGAACAAGAATGACACTCTTATTAAATGATAAATCTATATTAGGAGGTTATTTAGTAAGATTATTTCCACTTTTATTTGGTTTAATTTTATTAAATTATCAAAAAAGCAATATTGCAATGTTAGCAGCATTTATCTCGTTGATATTAGTAGATGTATTAGTTTTTCTTTCAGGTGAAAGAACTGCAATTGGTCTAATGTTAATTTTTACAATCTTGGTAATTATTTTAATTGAGAAATTTAGAATATTAAGATTAATAGCTTTATCTATATCTATTATAATTATTATTATTATTACGGCCAATAATAATGAAATAATGGATAGAAATATAAATCAAACAATAGCTCAATTAAATATACCTCAAAATACAAATACAAATAATCCTTATATTTTTTCAAAAACTCATGATTCAATTTTTAAGACAGCATATAATATGTATTCTCAAAATAAATTATTTGGTATTGGTCCCAAGTTATTTAGAGAATTTTGTAAAAACAATAATTACAATAAATTTCATGTTGATTCTGAAGAATACGAATTAGCTTGTAATACGCATCCACACAATACTTATATTCAATTACTTGCCGAAACAGGAATAGTGGGTGCATTTTTTATATTTCTTTCCTTCAGTTTAATCTCAATAAATTTTATGAGATTTATTTATAAAAAATATTTTGTTAAAAAAATTATTTTTGATGACTACCAAATTTGTTTATTAATATGTATATTTTTGAATCTTTGGCCTTTACTTCCTTCACAAAATTTCTTCAATAATTGGATTAATATTATTTATTTTTTACCAATAGGTTTTCTTCTTCATTCGATGTTTTCAAAAAAAGAAATTAAGAAATAAAAAATAAAGAAATAAAATTGTAATTTACAGATAAATCTTTTTAAATGGATGATTAATATTCTTTTTTTCAGCGAAATTAATCTGATCTTGACGAGTTTTTGAAGATTGTCTTTTCTCTTTAGAAATCACTTTAAAACAATATCTGCAGGATACACCTTTTTTATAAGATCGAAGTTTTTTATCTTTTTGAGTAATTGGAGATCTACAACCATAGCATTGATCATATATTCCTTTTTCTAACTTATTATTGATTGATACACGATTATCAAAAACAAAGCACTCTCCGATCCATGATGTACTTTTCTTATTTTTTTTAAACTCCAAGTAATTTAGAATTCCACCATCAAGTTGATAAATATTTTTAAAACCATTCTTTAATAAGTATGATGATGCTTTTTCGCATCTAATACCGCCTGTACAAAACATTGCAATTGGCTGATCTTTTTTAATTTTAGAATTTTTTATATATTTAGGAAATTCTCTAAATGTATTAGTATTAGGATTAGTTGAATTTTTAAAAGTACCTATGTTAATTTCATAATTATTTCTTGTATCAATAACTAGATATCTTTTATTATTTATAATTTTATCCCAATTATTTGGTGTAATATATTTCCCAGATAATCTTTCAGGATGAATCGACTTATCACCAATTGTTACAATTTCTTTTTTAAGTCTAATTTTAAGTCTATAAAAAGGTATAAATTGGTTCTTTGAAATTTTTAAAGATAGCTTTCTTATTTTAAATAATTGCTTAATTCTCCATATAAAATTATCAAGATCTATTTTGGTACCAGAAATAGTGCCATTAATTCCTTCATTTGCGATTAAGACAGTTCCGTAGATAATTCTATTACTAGAAAAAATATCTAATTCTCTTTTTACAGTTTTAATATTTTTTAGATATTTAAATCTATAGAAAGTATAAATATATGTTGTTTTCTTCATATTCTCAGTACTCAACAGGAATTGGATCGAGTGACCGCCATAAATACCATGTAGCAACCGATCTGTATGGTTTCCATTTATTTCCTATCTGTATTATTTTTTTTCTACTAATCGGATAGGTATGATTATAGATTTTGCATATACCTCTGATCATTCCAATATCATCTAAAGGAAAAACATCAGCTCTACATAAATTAAATATTAAAAACATTTCAGCTGTCCATCTCCCAATTCCCTTTATCTTAATTAAATCTTCTATGATTTGTTCATCACTCATTTCATTCCAAAAATTCACTTTTAGATCATTATTAATAAACGCATATGATAAATTTTTTAAATACATCACTTTCTGTCGAGAGAGACCTGCAGACTTAAGTGTATTAGAATGAACTTTTTTAATTTGATTAGGGCTTACAATTCCTATTTTTGAAATTAATTTATCCCAAACAGATTGAGCCGCTTTTACTGATATCTGTTGACCTACTATAGATCTTGCAAGAGTTAGAAAAGGGTCAGATTTTGTAAATAAAAAATCCTTTGGATAGGAATCAATTATTTTTCCTAGTTTTTTGTCTTTTTTTTTAAGTTCTTTTTTGGCGACTGACCAAAAAAGTGGCTTTTTTTTTATCATAGTTTGTAGTTTATATATAAAAAAACTCATTGTCATAGTCCAGATAAAATGTTTTATTTGCAGACTTAATTAAATATGGAGTAATAAATATGGCTGATGTAGCAAGTATTTTAGCAGAATTTCAAGCAGGTATTGAAGGAAAAGATACTGGTCTTGGGGCAACTATTAAATTTGATTTTGAAGGTGCAGGATGCATTTACCTTGATGGTAAATCTAGTCCAAATACTGTTTCTGATGAAGATAAAGATGCCGACTGCACAATGACAGTATCTCTTGAAACATTTGAGGCAATGAGAAATGGTGAGATTGATGGCACTAGTGCTTTTATGCAAGGTAAATTAAAAGTTGCTGGTGATATGTCTGTTGCAATGAAATTACAGTCTGTAATGGACTCAATGAAATAATTCTTAGATTATTTTAAGTTTTAAAAACCCAGCCTTTTTATTAGAGGTTGGGTTTTTTGTTTTTTAAGCTATAAGTTATTTATGTGGAAAGTTAAGAAATCAAAAGTTCATGGATCAGGTGTTTTCGCAACTAAAGATATTAAAAAGAATACGAAAATTATAGAATATATTGGTGAAAAAGTTCTTAAATCAGAGGGTGATAAGAGATCTGCGAAAAGAATAAAAGATTTTCTTCATTCTGAAGAAACTGGTTCAGTATATATTTTTGAGTTGAATTCAAAATATGATATTGATGGCTTCTTTGAATATAACAAAGCACGTTATATAAATCATTCTTGCAATCCTAATTGCGAGGTTGATATAGTTGATGAAAAAATATGGATATCTTCAATTAAAAAAATCTATAAAGGCCAAGAATTATCTTATGATTATGGATATGAATTTGATAAAGAAGACTATAAAGATCATATTTGTAAATGTGGTGAAAAAAAATGTATTGGATATATAATTTCGTCTGATGACTGGAAGAAATTTTCAAAACATATATCCAAAATAACCAAGAGATAATTTTTATTTTTTAATTAATATTTTTTGTGTTTCCATAAATAATTTTTTACTTGCTGCAGCTAATACTCGCCCACCATCAATAACACTATCACCATCCCATAACTTTATAACTCCACCAGAATTTTTTATTATTGGGACTAACGCCCGAATATCATAAGGTTTGAGACCACTTTCAATTACAAGGTCTACATGACCGTCTGCCAATAAACAGTAGCTATAGCAGTCGCCACCTAAACGAGTTGATTTGGCAATTTTTGCAACTTTTTCGAACTTTTTTTGATCAGATTTGCTAGCAAAAACATATGGTGAAGTTGAATTTAATATTGCATTTTTTAAGTCAACTTTTTTTCTAACCCCCAATAGAGTTCTTTTTTTATTTATTATTTTGTAAGCAATATTTTCATAACCAATATATCTTTCATTTAACGCAGGAATATCAGCAATACCAAGAATGATTTTATTATTTTTAGATAAAGAGATAAGTGTCCCCCATAAAGGAACACCTTGTATAAAGGATTTTGTCCCATCAATTGGATCAATGCACCATTCATATTCACTGTCTTTAATGATACTTTCTTCCTCGCCAATCATACTATGTGCAGGGTATTGTTTTTCTATTAGTGCATGAAGTTTTTGTTGAATATTTATATCTGCAATCGTAACTGGATCAAAATATTTATCTTGTTTGGATATAATCTTAATCTTTCTTTTGAAGTAATATAAAGATATCTTCCTTGCTTCATCAGCTAGATAATTAGCAAACTTGTTAAATTTTCTTACATTCTCTTTCATAATAATAATATTTATACTTATAATATGTTCATTTATTAGTATATTTAAAAATTATGAAACAAATAATTATTTCAATAATAACATTAATTTTTTTATATACATTTTCATATGCAATTGAATTTACCGATCAAGATATCGGAGATAGAATTCCAATAAAAGAACCAATAGAAGGCTATAATTCAACAAGTGGGGGATATTTAGACCCATTTAGTGATGATCAAATACTTTTTAAAATAACATTAGAGAACTATTTAGATTATGAAACATATTTAACACCTGGACAGGTCAAAATGTTTAGAGACTATGGCTCAACATTTTTTATGAACATTTATCCAAGCAGAAGAAGTTGTGCTGTGCCTGACAAAGTAATAGAGCTTTCAAAAAATGGAAATGCAAAATTAACTGATGAAGGTGAGGGTATTGAGGGTACAGTTGGAAGTATTCCATTTCCTAATGCCATTGAACCTCTTCATCATGTATGGAATCATATTTTAAGATATAGAGGAGTTGATATCGAAGGAGGTAGTCCATACTATGTTGTGAGTTATGATGGTGAAAAATTTAATGGTGCGGGAAAAGCAATAGCTAAAAATTACTGGAATCCATTTGTTTCAAACGATAAGGGGCTTCAAGGTAAAATTATGACAAAGGTTACTCATCCACCAAGATTAACAGATGCTGGTGTTTTGGTAATAGAGTCCTTGAATGCTTTAGCCACACCAAGAAAAGCATGGGTTTATAGTCCCGCTACTCGAAGAGTCAGAAGAGCACCCGATATTGCTTATGATAATTACAGTGGTTTTTCTCAAGGTCTAACTACAATAGATTCATTTGATGGGTTCAATGGTGCTAAAGATCGATATAATTGGAATGATGGAGGAACAAAGTTAAAATTTATGCCTTATAACAGTTATCGGTTTTATAACACAAATCATGATAAAGCCATTACAGCACTGCATGTAAATCAAGAATATTTAAGATACGAATTAGTAAAAGTGAACATTGTGAACGCTGATTTGAAGGAAGGTATGAGACATATATTACCTCATAGAGTTATGTATTTTGATAATGATAGTCATAATTTTATTGCGGAAGATATTTATGATGGTGAAAAAAATATAATGAGATACAGAGAATTGCCACTAATGAATTTTTATGATGAGCCAATGTGTAATGCAATTCACGCTGCTTCATATGATTTTGCGACTAAGAGATACTTATTAAATAATGTTAGATCAATTGATGTTCCTAAAATCAAGTGGAGACTTGATAAGCCACATAAAGAAAGTATGTTCACACCCGAAGGTTTCAAAAGATGGGCAAAATAAGTTTATTATTTGTGTAGCTCTATATTTAGATACAATATAAATTTATCTTGTTAGGGCACGTAGCTCAGTGGTAGAGCATCACGTTGACATCGTGGGGGTTGTTGGTTCGATCCCAACCGTGCCCACCATTTTTTAATGAAAATTCTCAAAAAAAAGGGTCTAAAATAGTGAGAATAATTGTTGTTTTTTAGGATTTCTCATATAAAACGCTCAGATATCATGAAAAAGCCAAATAAAATAAGAGAAGCAAGACTTAATAAAAAGCGATCACGTAAGAACAATATTCGTAAGGTTAAGGTAAGAGCTAAGAAAATTGAAGAAGCTAATTCTCAACCTGTGGAGCAACAATGAAAGTAAGAAGCTCACTTAAAAATCTAAAAACGAGAGATCGTAACAATAAGCTTATTAAGCGTAAGGGTAAGCTCTATGTAATTAATAAAAAAAATCCAAGAATGAAGGCCCGTCAAGGTTAAAGTGACTTCACCATGGAATATATTGCAATTCTCGCTTTTATATTAGGCTTACCTTTTACATACACTCAATTAGAAGTAAAAAAAATTGAAAATAAATATCCTCCATTAGGATACTTCAAAAATATAGATGGATACAACATCCATTATACAGATATGGGTTCTGGCCAACCTGTAGTTTTGCTACATAGTCAACCTGCAAACGAACGACAATTCGATGTATTAAAAAATAAATTAAAAGAAAATTATAGAGTTATTAGTATTGATAGACCAGGTATGGGATACAGCGAAGGACCAAAACTTAATTCTTCAGATAGACTATTCATTCAAGCAGAAATTATTTCAAAGCTTTTGCAAGAAATAACTGATGAAAAACCTATTGTTATTGGTCATTCATATGGGGGAGCTCTTGCATTAAGCTTGGCTTTATATGAAGAGAAAAATTTAAGAAAACTAATTTTAGTTAATACTGCATCGCACCCTTGGAAAGGTGAAGGCGTCTGGCTTCCTTTTAAAATTATAACAAATCCACTTATAGGAAAATTATTCTCTCGAACATACGCAATGATTTATGGTCAATCTGTTATTGCTAGGAGTGCAGATGATAACTTTCCTGATAATAAACCTACACCGGGTTTTATAAATAGGGTGGGAGCTGAATTGACCCTTAGGCCGGCAACATTAGAATCTTATGCACTTGATGCAATAAATTTGAAGTCTGCACTATCTAAACAATTCAAAAAATATGAAAATTTAAGTATTCCTGTTACTATCCTGGCAGGTGTAGGTGATCGTGTTACACCAAATAAAACCCATTCCTTTCAATTGCATAAAGATATAAAGCACTCAAAATTAATTGAATTAAATAATGTTGAGCATAGCATTCCAGAACTTAACCCAATGAAAATTATTGAAGAAATACAATAATGGCCAGAGATATGGGAATTAGAGGCTCTCTTTTAATTATTGTAGATCATGCTAATAATTTTATTCCACCTAAATATAAAAATTTAGGATTACCAAAAAATATTACTGAAAGCCATATTGCTTATGACTTAAATATTTTAAGTCTGTCAAAACAAATAAATGTCTTACTTGAGTCAGATATTGTTTATGGAGAACACTCTCGTTTAATAATAGATTTGAATAGAGGCCAAAATGATCCAACCTTGATACCAGCAATCTCAGATCAAAAACTTATCCCAGGCAATATTGGGATTAATTCAAGAGAATTTAATTTTAGAAAGATAAAGTTCTACAATAGTTATCATTCGAAAATAAATAAAATTGTAAATGAAAAAAAAATTAAACTAATAATATCTATGCATTCATTTAATCCATATTTTAAAGGCAAGAAAAGAAAAACTGAAATTGGGATATTATCAAATAAGGATCGTAGATACTCAGATCTTTTAATTAAACAAATGGTAAAATCGAAAAGATATATTATTGGAGATAATGTCCCTTATAAGGGGGAGCTTAAAGATGATACTCTATATAAACATGGCTTAAAAAAAAATATACTTCATACATTAATAGAAGTTCGTAATGATTTAATAAATACAGAAATTAAAGTTAACAAAATGGCTCAATTTATAGTAAGCTCACTCAATACAATAAATAAAGAATTATCATTATAATTATGACTAAAGTAGAGCAGCCAATTTGGTTTAAAAAAGCAATTTCAAATGAGCCAAATAAGTTATCTATTAAAGTTAAGGGGGTAAAAATTGTTTACAACGCTTGGGGTGAAAAAAATAACCCTGGTATACTTTTTGTTCATGGAGGTATGGCCCACGCTGATTGGTGGAATTTTATAGCACCTTACTTCATTAAAACTCACAGAGTTATTGCAATGAATTTAGGTGGTATGGGTGATAGTGAATGGAGAAAAGAATATTCGACAGAAACATGGGGAACAGAAATAGAAAGTGTTTGTAAAAAAGAAAAGCTTAAAAAACCAATAGTTGTGGGGCACAGTCTTGGGGGCATGTGTGGTGTTTATGCTGCCTCAATTATGAAAAAAAACTTATATGGTTTAATAATAGTTGATACAGCTATTATGCCGCCATCAGACAATCCACCTAAATTTGATTTTAAAATTAGAGCAAATAAGATTTATAAAAATTTAAAAGAAATCAAGTCTAGGTTTAGGCTAGTGCCAGGCCAAGTAAATGCTTTGGAATATATAATGGATTATATTGCAGAAAAATCGATCAAGAAAAATAAAAGTGGCTGGTCATGGAAATTTGATCCAAATTATATGAAAATTTTTAATAATGATAGTTTTATGGAAAGGCAAGCTATATATCGTGACAAACTTAAGGGTTTAAAATGTAGAGTTGCGATATTAAGAGGAGAAAAATCAGTCATATTTCCTGGTAGTAGCGCTAAGTATATGCATGAATTAATGGATAAGAAATCACCAATAATTAATGTCCCTGAGGCACATCATCATATTATGGTTGATCAACCAATGGCACTCATATCAGCACTCAGGTCTTTGATCATAGACTGGGATCATTCAAAGCCTGCAAAATCTTCTTAAAATATTGATTTTAATGTAAATTTAAGTCTTTTTTATTTTAAAAAAAACTGTCAAATTAGTTTTTTGATAATATATTACTCTTATTCATGGACATCACTGAACAAAAAAAAACTTGGAACTTTTTTACTAAACTTGTCATTTATGGTACGGCATCTGTTATTCTTGTTCTAGTTTTGATGGCTATCTTTTTACTTTAACTCAACAATTAATTATGAAAATTTGCATTCCCAAAGAAGATAGTAACGAATTACGTACTGCAATTTCTCCTGAGATAGTAAAAAAATTGTCAGGCAGTGGACATGAAATTTTTGTAGAAACTAATGCTGGATCAGGTTCAAATTTTGATGATGAAATTTTCATTGAGGCTGGAGCAAAGATCTATACTGATAACTCTCAACTAAATACTGCAGATTTTATATTTAGAGTAAATGCTCCATCAGAGGATGAAATTGCACTTTATAAAGAAAATTCAATATTAATTGCCTCTTTAAATCCGTATAATAATAGTGAAATTATTAAAAAACTTGAGATTCAAAAAACTACTTCTTTTGCAATGGAATTAATGCCAAGAATTACAAGAGCTCAATCGATGGATGTACTATCTTCTCAGTCAAATTTAGCTGGATATCAAGCAGTAATTGAAGCCTCGCATATTTTTAATAAAGCTATGCCAATGATGATGACTGCTGCGGGAACTATTGCTCCAGCAAAAGTAATGGTGTTTGGAGCTGGTGTTGCTGGACTTCAGGCTATAGCAACTGCAAAACGATTAGGTGCCATTGTTTCTGCAACGGATGTGAGAATGGCGGCAAAAGAACAAGTTGAAAGTCTAGGTGGTAAATTTGTTATGGTTGAAACCGAAGAAGATCAAGATGCTGAAACTTCAGGTGGCTATGCAAAAGAAATGAGTGAAGAATTCAAAGTGAAGCAAGCTGAGCTAATTTCAAAAACTATTTCCTCTCAAGATATCGTTATATGCACGGCTCTTATACCAGGAAAAAAAGCTCCAACCCTAATTACCGAAGAGCATGTTAAATCGATGAAACCTGGTTCAGTCATTATTGATTTGGCTGCTGAAAATGGTGGTAATTGTGTTTCAACTAAAGTAGGAGAGACTGCTGTTGTTGATGGTGTTTCTATATATGGAGCATCTAATATCACATCTAGTATTTCTCAAGATGCATCAGCCTTATATTCTAAAAACCTGTTTAATTTTTTTAATCTTCTTATTAATCAAGAGTCAAATCAAGTTGATATAGACTGGGAAGATGAGATAGTTGTCAATACATTAATCACAAAAGATGGAAAAATAATAAAAGAGGAGTTTATGAAATAATGGAAGCAATCGATCCTAATATTTATAGATTAACAATTTTTGTTCTCTCAATTTTTGTAGGATATTATGTTGTTTGGAGTGTAACACCTGCACTGCACACTCCCTTGATGGCAGTTACTAATGCCATATCATCCGTTATAATAGTTGGTGGATTATTTGCACTAGTAGTAAGTGATTCCTCTACCACACTCGGTTTAATTTCAAAGATATTTGGATTTGTAGCTGTAACTTTAGCTGCAGTTAATATATTTGGTGGGTTCTTAGTCACACAAAGAATGCTCGCGATGTATAAGAAAAAACCTAAAACAGACAAAGAAGATAAAAATGCATAATTTAGTTGCAGTTGCATATGTAATATCAGGAATTCTATTTATAACTGCTCTTAGAGGCCTTTCTTCTCCTGAGTCATCAAGAAGGGGAAATGTACTAGGTATAATTGGAATGTTTATCGCGGTTACTGCGACATTAGTTTCTGTAGATTTTTTTAATTCAGATAAATTAACAATTACTTTAGCAATTACAGCTATCACTGTAGGGGGTATTTTTGGTGCTGTCATTGCTAGAAAAATTGCAATGACAGCAATGCCACAACTAATAGCTGCATTCCATAGTCTGGTTGGACTAGCGGCTGTATTTGTTGCAGTAGCAGCCTTTTATGCACCTGAGTCTTTTAATATTGGAACACTGAATAATATAAAAACATTAAGTCTTGTCGAAATGTCCTTAGGGGCAGTAATTGGAGCTATTACATTTTCTGGCTCAGTTATTGCATTCGGTAAGCTTCAAGGAATTATGTCTGGTGCACCAATAGTCTTTAAAGGCCAACATCTATTAAATTTGATAATTGGACTCATTATTATAGGAGGCATCGTTTATCTTTGCTTAAATCAAAGTGCAAATGTATTTTGGATTATAATTATTTTAGCTTTTTTAATTGGATTTTTAATTATCATTCCCATTGGGGGAGCTGATATGCCGGTTGTTGTTTCAATGCTTAATTCATATTCAGGTTGGGCTGCTGCAGGAATTGGCTTTACACTTCAAAACTCAGCTTTAATTATTACCGGTGCTTTGGTTGGCTCATCTGGGGCGATACTTTCATATATCATGTGCGCCGCAATGAATAGATCATTTATTAGCGTGATACTTGGTGGATTTGGAGCAGAAGACTCTGCTACTTCAAATGATCAAGCAGAACAGAGACCTGTTAAAGAAGGAAGTGCTGATGATGCTGCATTTATTATGAAAAATGCTGGTTCGGTAATAATTGTTCCTGGTTATGGTATGGCTGTAGCGCAGGCGCAGCATGCACTTAAGGAGATGACAGATGCCTTAAAAGATAATGGAGTTAAAGTTACTTTCGCTATACACCCTGTGGCAGGAAGGATGCCTGGTCATATGAATGTACTCTTAGCTGAAGCAAATGTACCATATGATGATGTTTTTGAATTAGAGGATATTAATTCTGAATTTCCACAGGCTGATGTTGCCTTCGTCATTGGTGCAAATGATGTTACGAATCCAATAGCTAAAACTGATCCCAGTAGTCCAATTTTTGGAATGCCTATTCTTGATGTAGAGAAAGCAAATACTGTACTATTTGTTAAAAGGGGAAGAGGACTAGGTTACGCTGGGATAGATAATGAGTTGTTTTACCGAGAAAATACTATGATGTTATTTTCTGATGCAAAAAAAATGGTGGAAGGAATTATTAAGTCTTTATAGATATTAACTATAAATCTTTCTTCTTGCATTTTTTCTAGATCTTCTAATATTTTCAGCTTTTTCTCTTAGTTTTTTTTGGCTTGGTTTTTCAAAAAAAGAACGCATTTTCATTTCTTTGAAAATTCCCTCTCTTTGCATCTTCTTTTTTAAAATTCGAAGAGCACCCTCAACGTTATTATCTTTTACACTTACTTCAACTATTGTTCTGCCCTCCTTAAGAGCGTGAAAATTTGGCATTATTTAGCATTATGGACATATATTGTCTATCTAATTTATTAAAAATTAGCTTTTACCATAAAAATTAATATGACCCATTTTCCTACCATCTTTGATATGCTTTTTTCCATATAAATATCTCTTTTTTTTTAAAAATTTCATGAAACTAGGTTTATTTATTAAGGATTTTATTTTTTTTATATCATTACCAATTAGATTAAGCATTACTCCATTATTTTTCCTTTTAATTGATGGCGCTAGAAGTCCAGCCACTGTCATTACATGAAGATCAAACTGACTCCAATTGAATGTGTCTTGAGTGATGTGCCCAGAGTTATGAACCCTTGGAGCTATTTCATTAACATAAATATTATTATTATGATCTATAAAGAACTCAATAGTAAGTACGCCCACATAACTTAACTTACTAATTATTTTTTTAGCAATTCCTATAAGTTCATCTTCTATTTTATTATTTACTCTTGAAGGTGAAAAGGTTTTATGTAAAATATGATTTTTATGTATATTTCTAAATGAAGGGTAGTAACTTATGTTACCTTGATAATCTCTTCCAATTACAATTGATAGTTCTTTTTTTAAGTTTATTTTTTCTTCAACTACACATGATACTCGATTAAAGCTTTCCCAAGCTTTTTTTAATTCATGAATTGAATTAATTATTTTTTGTCCTTTTCCATCATATCCAAATCTAGCAGTTTTTATTATTGATGGAAATTTGAAATTATATTTTTTAAGATCATCGCTTGAATTTATATAAAATGTTTCAGCGTGCTTTATGCTATTTTTTTTAAAAAAATTTTTTTCTTTTTTTCGATCCTGAGCGATTGAAAGTGCGTTTAAGGGTGGGTATATCTTTTTTTCTCCTTTAATTAATTTAAGAGTTCGAGTTGAAATATTTTCAAATTCATAAGTAATAACATCAACTTCACTGAAGAATACAGATAGTTTTTCTTTATCATCAAATTTTCCGTAGATGATCTTATGAGCATATTTTTTAGCCGGTGCATCCTGAGTATCTGAGTAAACATAGGGAACTATTTTTTGATTCATTGCTGACTTAGCAATGAACATTCCTAGTTGACCACCTCCAATGATACCTAGCTTTAGAGATTTACGACTCATTATTTCTATTTTTTAGGTTCTTTGGAAATTGTCTTTGTTTGTTTTGATCTCCATTTTGAGTATTTTACCCTCAGAGACTTATCTTCATTACTTAATATTGATATAGCTAATAAGGCTGCATTTTTAGCTCCAGCTTCTCCGACAGCTAAAGTTCCAACTGGTACTCCGCCAGGCATTTGTGCAATTGACAACAGACTATCCAGCCCTTTTAATTTTTTTGACTCAATAGGTACTCCAAGTACAGGTAAATTTGATATTGATGCTGTCATACCAGGTAAGTGCGCAGCACCACCAGCTCCAGCAATAATAATTTTTATACCTCTCGCTTCGGCTTTCTCAGCAAATTCAAACATCCTTTTTGGTGTTCTGTGTGCTGAAATAATTTTAACTTCGTGGGCAATTTCAAATTCTTTTAGTACTTTTGAAGTGAGTTTCATTATGGGCCAATCAGATTGGCTTCCCATAATTATACTTACGAGAGATTTCTTTTTCATTAGCTTAAATGATAATTATTCTTCTTGAGATTGAGGATTAGCTTGTTCTAATTCTTGAGAACTCTCTGCTTTTTGAGCGGCTAATAGTCTCTCTTCTTTTTCTTTTTTCTTTTGAGCTCTGATTCGAGATCTTTCTGCCTTAGCCAATGCTTCATCCAGTTCAACTTGTTTACATAATCCAAGACCTACAGGATCTTGCGGTCTAATATTATTCATATTCCAATTTGTTCTATTTCTTATTCCATCTATAGTATTTTTTGTACTGCCCACAAGCCTAGCAATCTGAGAGTCTTTTAGTTCAGGATGATTTCTTATCAACCAATAAACTGCATCTGGTCTATCCTGTCTTTTAGACAAAGGAGTGTACTTGTTTTTCTTTTTTGATTGATCAGTTTTTAATGATGCCTCATTGATAATAATTTGTAATTCGGAGTCAGAATCATTTTCACATCTTTCTATCTCTTCTTTGGCTAGCTGGTTATTAGTTATTGGGTTTAATCCTTTGATACCTATTCCTACTTCTCCATCAGCAATACCTTTAATCTCAAGTTCATGCATTCCACAAAAATCAGCTATCTGCTTAAATGATAAAGCTGTGTTATCGACGAGCCAAATAGCTGTAGCTTTGGGCATTAGTGGTAATGTCATTAAATTATCTCTTTCGTATTAAAAAAGCTCTTATAAGTGAATTTAATCATTTTTTAAAGTATATATACTAAAATTTTAGTAACAATTTACCCATATTTTGATTGCTTTCCATGAACTCGTGCGCACTTTTGACATTTATATAGTCATATTTTTGATCAATATATAGTTTTACTGCTTTACTCTCGATTAATGGCCATACCTTTTCTATTAGTGAGTTTTTAATATCCTCTTTCTCTTTATTAGATCTTATTCTGAGAGTCGATCCAGATACGATTAATCTTTTCAGCATTATTGGTAAAAGATTAGCTTTCACGGTAGATCCGTTTAAATAGGCTATATTTATTAATCTTCCAAATTTATTAAGAATATTTATATTTTTTTGAAAATATTCACCTCCAACTATATCTAATATAACATCTATTCGAACATTATTTTCTTTAAATCTTTTTTCAAAGTCCTCACGATTATAATTTATGCAACTTGCTAGACCTTGACTCTCAATAAATTCCTTCTTTTCATCATTTCCAACTGTAGCATAACATTTTACACCAAATTGATTTGCAATAGATAATGCTGTGAGACCGATTCCGCTTGCTCCACCGTGTATTAATATAGTTTCTTTCTCTTTTAATTTTGCTTGATCAAAAAGATTTGTCCAAACAGTAAAGAAAGTTTCAGGAATTGTGCAAGCATCAACTAATGAAATACCTTTTGGCACAGGAAGGACAGTTGAAATATGACATTTTGCGTATTCAGCGTATCCACCTCCAGTAAGTAAAGCACAGACCTCACTATCTATAATATCTTCATTGATATTTTTGCCTACTTCAACAACTTTACCTGATACCTCAAGCCCCAATATCTCGGATACTCCTTTTGGAGGAGGATAAAATCCAGATCTTTGAAGTATATCAGGCCTATTTATACCAGCTGCAGCAACTTTAATTAGAACTTCGTCTTCATTAATAGTGGGCTTTTCAATTTCATTAATTTCTAAAACTGACGCGTCACCATAATCTTTAAATGTAACTGCTTTCATATTACCATAGGAGCTATTCAAGCTCCCATGATAACATATAATTTTTAATTTTTATGAATTGAATTTACATTATTATTGTTTATTTCAATTTTTCTAGGTTTTTGATGTTCAGGAATCTCTCTTTCAAGAAAAATATTCAAAAGCCCATTTTCATAGCTTGCATCAACAACCTTGATTGTGTCAGCCAGTTGAAATTTCCTTTCAAAATTTCTTGCTGCAATTCCTTTATGTAAAAATTCAATTTTTTCATCCGAATTATTAGATATTCCTTTTACTGAAAGTTCATTTTCTTCTACTGAAATATCTACCTCATCTTTCGTAAATCCAGCAATTGCCATCGTTATAGTATAATTATTTTTAGATTTAATAATATTATATGGTGGATATGAAGTAGAAGACTCATTTAAGTTAAAAACTGAGTCAAATATATTGTCAAATACGTCAAATCCAACACTTGACCTTAGTAATGGTGTTAAATCATAAGATGTCATAATTTTAATCCTCCTTAAGCGATTAATTGTTAGTCTATTTTAAGCTAGACAAATTATATTGGTGCGTAATGCCCCCAATATTTTATAGGTGAGGATTAAATTTCTATTTTCAAGAGGTAAAATTATTTAAGTTTTTAAATTACTGAAACGCTTTTTAAATCTACTGACTTGACCTTTATCTTGAATCTTTTGCTGTCCACCAGTCCAAGCAGGATGAGATAGGGGATCAATATCAAGAGACATTGTGTCCCCTTCTTTCCCCCAAGTTGACTTTGTTTGAAATCTAGTACCATCTGTCATAACAACGGTAATATTATGGTAATCTGGATGTATATCTTTTTTCATAATTCTATATTTTTTTGAGTATTTACCTTATATATGAGATTATATCAATAAATTAAATCTTTTACCTATTACAATAAAAATGAGCAAAATAGTCAATTATATTGAAAATTTCTATTCACGAATGGAGATTAAATCTCATAAACATTTCATAATAATAATGATTATATTTGCAATTACAGGTTCATTAGCACTTTTTCTTACTATTCAAATTTTATTGATAATGAACCTCAAGGAATTAGTAAGTCCAATAATTTTTTGGCCTTTAAGAATTATTATATTGTTTATCATATATCAAATAACCCTAATACTAGTAGCTATTCCTTTTGGTGAATTTAATTATTTTTTGAAGTTTGTTAGTAAGTTTCTAAAAAGACTAGGTATCAAAATTTAGTATTTATATTTCTTAGCATTTCATCATGAATACTAAAATTAGAAGCTACTATTCTGCCAGAGTTTAAATAATTTTCTTTGCCTTCAAAATCAGTAACTGATCCTCCAGCTTCTTTTACAATGAGAGAACCAGCTGCAATATCCATTATTTTTAAATTTTTCTCCCAATATCCATCAAATCTTGCTGAAGCGACATATGCTAAATCAAGAGAACCTGCGCCCATTCTTCTTATTCCACTAACTTGAGACATAATTGTTTTTAGTCCTGGAATATAATCCTCATGTCCTGCCATTCCATTGTGGGGAATTCCAGTTCCAATCATACAATCTGTGAAATTAGTTCTCTTTGAAACTCTTATTCTTTGGTTATTGCAAAATGCTCCTTTGCCATTTACAGCCCAAAAAAGCTCATCTGTAATGGGTTGATATACAATTCCAGCAATTATTTTACCTTCTTTTTCTAAAGCAATTGTTATCGCAAAATGTGGAATACTAAATAAAAAGTTCGTAGTTCCATCTAATGGATCAATGATCCATCTAATGCTCCCATCTGAATTTTTGATAGTGCCTTTTTCTTCCGCTAGAATATTAAACTTTGGATATAGGTATGAGAGTTCTTTTATTAAAACTCTTTCAGATTGTGTATCAGCTTTGCTAACAAAATCTGAAACACCCTTAAGAGATACTTGAAGTTTTTCAACCTCCCCAAAATCGCGCAGAAGTCCCTTACTTGCTTTTCGGGCAGCGCTAAACATTGCATTAATATAAGGATCTGAAAAGTTCATTATTCAGCTCTTTTGAGATAAGTTAAATCCTCTGTGTTTATTATAACTTTTTCGCCTTGCTCAATAAACGGTGGAACCATTACTCTTAATCCATTTTCTAATACAGCCGGCTTATTTGATGATGCAGCAGTTTGTCCTTTAACGACAGCCTCTGTTTCACTGACTTCAAAAATAAGAGTATTTGGCAACTGTATTCCAATTGGTTTTTCATCATACATTTCAAGAATAACTTCATCATTTTCTCTCAAGAGATCAATTTTATTACCAATAAATTCAACATCTAATTCCATTTGCTCGTAATCTGTTAGATTCATAAATATCAATTTATTTTCTTGTTGATATAAATACTGAAATTTTTCTTCATCAACTCGTACTCTCTCTACTTCTTCTGAAGCGCGAAAACGTTCATTTAATTTTGATCCATTTTTCAAACTTTTCATTTCTACTTGGTTGAAAGCTCCACCTTTTCCAGGTTTAACTGATTGAGATTTTGTCACCACCCAAAGATCATTTTTATGTTCTACAATCATTCCAGGTTTGACTGAATTTCCATTTATTTTCATGATAACTTCTCTACTGCTCCAACGACATGCTCCATTCGCCCAGAGCAGCTTTTTTATTCATAATTGCTCGGTGATTGAAAGCTTCTTGAGCTGCTACAGTATTTTCATGTTTTCCTTGCCATGATTTTAAAGCAGCTTGCTGGAGCGCTCTTCCATAAGAAAAACTCAATTTCCATGGAAAGCCTCCTATTTTATTCATTGCATCTAAATGTGCTGTTGCATCAATATCGCTTTGGCCACCAGATAAGAAAACTACACCCGGCGTATCGTTTGAAATTGATGACTTAAGACATTCAAGAGTTTTTTCTGCCACTTCTTCAATTGGAGCTTTAACAGCATTGGTTGTCCCTGATACCACCATATTAGGTTTAAGCAATGTTCCTCTAATATTGACATTTTTTTTATCAAGAAGGTTATATAATTTTGAAAGTGTTTTTTTGCTCACATCAAAGCAACGATCAATAGAATGATCTCCATCCATAATCACTTCAGGTTCTACAATTGGCACCATATTATTTTTTTGCGCGATTAATGCATAATCAGCAAGAGACTCCATATTTTGATCAATACACTCATCAGTAGGAATATTGTTTCCACTTATGGTTATTACAGCTCTCCATTTAGTAAACCTTGCTCCTAACGTGTCATATTCTTGACAGCGTTCATCTAAGCCATCAAGCCCTTTTGTTACTGTTTCTTTGTCACTACCGTTGAAGGGTGATACGCCTTGATCGACTTTAATACCAGGAAGTGATTTTTGATTTGAAATAACTTCTCTTAATAAATCTCCATTTGCGGAAGACTGTCGTAAAGTTTCATCGAAAAGTATAACACCGCCTATTGCCTCTGACATTGATGAAGATCTGAATAGCATCTCACGATAATCTCTTCTGTTGTCTTCAGTTGACTCAACATTTATTGAGTCAAATCGTTTTTTAATTGTTCCAGTGCTTTCATCGGCCGCAAGAATACCTTTTCCATCCGCTACAATGTAGCTTGCTATTTCTTCGAGTGTTTTTACCATAATTAACTCCTGTTATAATATATTTAATGCTTTCAAACCTGGTAACTTTCTACCTTCTAATAACTCAAGAAGAGCTCCACCTCCAGTAGAAATATAACTAAATTCATTTTTTACATTTGCCATTTCCAATGCAGCTATTGTATCACCTCCACCTGCAAATGATTTTATTAAATTTTTTGTGGATAAGTCAGCAATGTATTTAGCAATTGCTAAAGTACCTACTTGAAATGGGGGTATTTCAAATACTCCTGCTGGACCATTCCAAAAAACAGTTTTAGCATATGACAATTCTTTTTTGATTAATTCAATTGTCTGAGGCCCAATATCTAAAATCATATTGTTTTCTTTAATTTCATCAATTGCTGATGTCACAGTCTCAATATCTTTCTTAACTTCTTTTGCTGTAACTACATCAATGGGAGTAATTATTTTACAATTATTGTCCTCAGCAAATTTATAAATTTGATTTATTAGATCATCTACATCATTTTCAATAAGTGAATTTTTTACATTAAGACCACTATATTTAATAAAATTATTTGCCATACCTCCAACAATTATGATTGTATCCATTTTGATTGATAATGATTTCAGAATAGAGATTTTTGTAGATATTTTTGACCCACCCATAATTGTAACAGATGGGCTCAAAGGCATCTGAATTACGTCAGCTAAATTTAAAAGCTCTTCAGATAATAAATTACCACAATAAGAGGGAAGATAGTTTGTTATCGCAGCAACTGAAGCATGAGATCGGTGTGAGCACGCAAAAGCATCGTTTATATATACATCCGCTAATTTAGAGAGTGATTGTGCAAAATTATTATCATTATCTTCTTCTTCCTTATAAAAACGACAGTTTTCTAAAAGAATAATTTCTTCTTGATTCGCATTTTTAATTTTATTTTCTACATCTATACCAATGCAATCATCAAGAAATGTGATTTTACTGCCAAATGCCTGTTCAAGTTGAGGTGTAATTTGCTTTAAAGATAATTTATTATCTATTTTTCCTTTTGGTCTTCCTAGGTGAGATAATATTACAATTTTTGAATTTAATAATTTAAGTTCAGCAATTGAGTCAATGACACGAATAATCCTATCACTGACAGGTGACCCACTTGCAAGTGGTACATTTAAATCAAATCTTATTAATACAGTTTTATTTTCAGTTTTAAATTTTTTAATATTTTCAACATTAATCATTCTTTTTTGTATTATTCATTTTTACAGCAGTATCACACATTCGATTTGAAAATCCCCATTCATTATCATACCAACTTAAAACTCTTCCAAATGACTCATCAATAACTTGTGTTTGAGTTAGATCAAATGAAGATGATGCTGAATTATGATTAAAATCTGAAGATACTAACGGATCTGAATTTACATTAAGAATACCTTTGAGCCTTTTTGATTTTGAAGCAGCAACCATAGCTTTATTAATTGACTCTTTAGATATCTTTTTGTTAGTCACAAATTTAAAATCAATTAATGAAACATTTGGTGTTGGAACCCTAATAGCGGTCCCATCTAATTTTCCAGAAAGATGTGGCATGACTAAGCCAACTGCTTTAGCGGCACCGGTGGATGCAGGTATCATTGATAGTGCGGCTCCTCTAGCTCTTCTTAAATCAGAATGATAGGTGTCTAAAACTTTTTGGTCTCCGGTATAAGAGTGAATTGTTGTCATATAGCCATGAACAATACCAAATTTTTCATCAATTACTTTTGCAACTGGAGCTAAACAGTTAGTTGTACAAGAAGCATTTGAAATAACTGTATCTTTTTTCGAAATCTCATCATCATTTACGCCAAATACAATCGTCTTATCAGCATTAGAGCATGGTGCAGATACGAGAACTTTTTTTGCTCCAGCGGTTATATGCATTGAAGCTGTCTCTTTAGAGGTAAAAAATCCGGTACATTCAAGAGCAACATCAATTTTCATTTTTTTCCATGGCAATTTTTTTGGATCACGTTCACTCAGAACATTTATTGATTTCTTGCCAATAATCATTTTTCCATTTTTTACTGTGACTTTTTCTTTTAAAGGGCCATGTACCGTGTCATTAGATAGAAGAAATGCATTTGTTTCAATTGGAGCAAGGTCATTTATCGCTACAACATTTATATCTTTTCTCTTACTCTCAATGATTGATCTAAGAACTAATCTACCTATTCTTCCAAAACCACTAATTGCCACATTTACTGCCATATTTACTCCTATAGTTTATTAATTATCTTTTTATATATTTTTTGA